>JAFDYP010000150.1 GCA_018267355.1 Bacteroidota bacterium | reverse complement strand
CTGTGGTCGAGATGACGATCTTGCCGGTATTGGTAGTACAGCCTGCGGGTAAGTTGGTCTGCACGGTACCGGCCACATTGGTCGTAGGGCCCGTGATAGTAAAAGACGCCGTGCCTGTACAGCCGCTGGCATCTGAAACCGTCACCGTATAGGTGCCTGCAGCCAGGCCCGATGCAGAGTCGGTCGTGCTCACGTTCGGCGACCATGTATAGGTCAGAGGCGCCGTGCCTCCGGTGTGGTTCACCTTGGCAAATCCTGAAGCATTTCTCGCGCAGGCTACATTCACGGTACGGCCCGGTGTCACCACCAGGTTGCACGCATTGCACGGCGGGAGTGTGGCGATATTCCATGAGGTCACTGTCGTGCCGGCATTATCTATCTCACGCAGCGTGTCAGTACCGGCAGGCGGGGTGTAGGTAGTAGCAGCTCCCGTGCTGACGGTTTTCCAGCCGTAGGTAGTGACCCACGTACCGCCCAGGCACAGCGTGCCAAACACGATGCCACCCTGGCATACAGTGCCTGTACTATCCCACACCTGCCAGGTATAGGGTGCAGTGCCGCCGGATACACTGAGGGAGCCATTCGTATTGCGGCAGAGGGTAGTAGGGCAGGCGGCATTGACTGACACCGAGGCCGTTTGCACACATCCCGTAGCATCAGTGACAGATACGGTATACGAACCTGCACCGAGATTGGAAAGCGTGGTGCCTGTACCGCCCGGCGCAGACCATGCATAGCTGAATGGCGTAGTACAGCCCTGCGCATTGATACTCACGCTACCATTGTTGCTGCCGCAGGTGGCATTCACAGAATCTGTGAGTACTGTGATACCGCACTGGTTAGGCTGAGCTATGGAGATATTGACATCATCTATGTAGTAGTAGATGTATGGATTGAAGGTGTTGCAGTTTAGCGAGACATAGTTTGTGTTATTGTCATTCTTAAAGTTTCCGATAGTGAAATACTGCTCACCACCGGCAGCCGTATAGATCCACTGTATAGGGATCCAGCGGAGCGTATCCATGATAGCCGGGCCGCACATATTGAGCTGCGGCGTCACAGGTATGAGTTGATTGCTGGGGCATGCATTGTGCAGGTATTGCGTATTGCTGAAGTATACCCCGATACTGTTGCTGCCCCACATCACGCCCTCCGGCAGGCTGACGTAGAAGCGCACCAGGTACTTCTGTCCTGCTACCAATGGTGCAGATGTCTGCCCCTCTATGTATTCGCGGTAGTTATCGTTCAGGTGCGTACATCCTACAAATCCCTCACTGAGGATGATACCCGCATGGTGTGTACCAGTGCGCGAGGCCTGGTAGCCCAGCAGGCCATTAGGGCTATTGGCTCCGCCTATCGCAGGCGCGCAGCCTGCATAGAGGTCAGGAGAGGAGCAGCTGTCAGCGCCCGTGTTGGTGGAGTTCCAGTTGGTAGCCAGGTTAAACTGGCTGATACCTACAGGGCAGCTGGACGTAGTCTCAAAGCTCGGATTGAGTACCAGGTTTTGTGCGCGTAGCTCAGCATGAAAACAACAAATAATGAGCAACGCTGCTGTGATCGGAAGTCGGGAAAATACTGCGCTGAAGGTGGTAGAAAAGGACGACGCTCCAGTCGAAAACCGGGTAGATAGTTGTTTCATGAATGGTGAAGGGTTTAGCCGTTTAAATCTACGCTATCCCCCCTTGTTATCCAAACAATTTTTTAAGCATTCCTTAATATTCAGTGACAAGCCATCTTTTTTATATATAAAAATCAGATGATGCAGAAGCCCGTAGCATTAGATAGATTTGTACTATGAAAAAGATAGTAGCTGTTTGGATTGCCACAGTGCTCGGGGTAGTGGCTGGTGCTCAGGTAGTAGCGCCGATCAGAGATGCATATGGCCGCACCGTGATACTGCACGGCCTCAATACGGCAGGTGGGGCCAAGAACTCGCCCGGCCACCAGCCGTGGATACAGGAGAAAGATGTAGAGCGTGAGCATCGCGACCTGGGCTGGAATGCGGTACGTTACCTTGTATTCTGGGGTGCCATAGAGCCAAAGAAGGACTCCTTTGATGAAGCCTATCTGGCCAAAGTGCGTGAACGCGTAAAGTGGTACACCGACAGGAGTATGTATGTGATCATAGACATGCATCAGGATGTATACGGCTACGGCGTGGGCGATAATGGTGCTCCTGAGTGGGCAGCTACCTATACGCGCATCAAAAACCTGATACCTGACAAGTGGCCCTTGTGTATGCAGAATATGGAGCCGAAGGTCCTACACTCCTTTGTTACTTTCTGGAAATACAAAAAGCGCAAGGAGCTGCAGGACCACTACATCAGGTCATGGCTCAGGGTAGTAGACCTGCTGCGTGACGATCCCTACGTGATAGGCTATGACCTGATGAATGAACCGCACGGAGGCAAGGTCATTAAAACACTCGCAGGCGGTTTTGAGCGGCAGTGGCTCACAGCTATGTACAAAAGGCTGATACCCGCCATACGCCGCGAGGATACCATGCGGTATATTTTTTTTGAGCCGCGTTCTTTCGGTACCAACTTTGGTATGCCCTCACACTTGCCAAAGG
>JAFDYP010000014.1 GCA_018267355.1 Bacteroidota bacterium | reverse complement strand
GCAGCATATAGGTGAATGAATCGTAATTGTCTATGAGTAGCACCATCGCTGCGAAGATGCGGAAAATAGACGGGAGACTTTAGACGATAGACGTTAGATAAAATAGTAGAACACTTGCCCAATGCATTTGTCTATTGTCTAGCGTCTAATATCTATCGTCTCAAACTATGCTCCCTTGATCAGCGAGTCCAGATTGTGAAAGGCATCCTTGAAGAAAGGCACTATTTGCCCGGAGTACTCCACCACCTTCGGTCCTGTGTCGGCTATATATGGATACACATGGGACGATACCTTCTGACTATCCGGAAAGACATTCCATTTATTGACAAACCAGATCATGATGCACAACGTGTACAGCCCTATCAGGGAGTAGAGCAGACCGCCTACCAGTTGATTGGTAAAGTTCAGCGAGAAGGATTGCAGTATCTTCTCCAGCCCCCATGCTATGAAGCGCACCAGCAGTACCACGAGGATAAACACGAGGATAAAAGCCAATATCGAGATCGCCTTGGGTCCCATGTGCACGGCGCCATTCAGGTACTTCACCGCCATATACGAGAACTTCAGCGCGGCGATCACACCAATGAAATAAGCCAGTAGGGAAAACACCGCATAGATGATCCCCTTCTGGTAGCCCCAATAGAAACCGGCACCTATGAATATCAGGAACAGGATATCAAATACCATAACGAAAGGATTTTAAAAAGAACCTTTTGCGTTTTTGCGATTTAGCGGTTAAACCTGTATTAAGCCAGTAGACTTTTAACGATCTCTGACACCTTCTTATTGTCTGCCTTGCCGGCCAGCTCCTTAGATGCAGCACCCATCACCTTGCCCATTTCCTTCTGGCTGGTAGCGCCGGTGGCAGCTATGATCTTTTCTATTACCGCTTTGATCTCATCGTCACCCATCATAGCGGGCATGTACTTTTCTATCACCGCTACCTCCTCCTGCTCGGTGGTGGCCAGGTCGGCGCGTCCCTGCTTTTCAAATACCTCTATCGACTCCTTGCGCTGCTTGAGCATCTTGGTCAGGATCTGTATTTCTTTTTCACTACTTACCTCTCCGGTGCTTCCTTTTTCTGTCTTGGCCAGCAGGATGGCCGCCTTGATAGCGCGCAGTCCGCGTATACCAGCCTGGTCCTTTGCCAGCATTGCTTTCTTCAGGTCGTTGTTGATCGTTTCTTCGAGTGCCATTGTATGGTTTTTGCTGGCATAAAAATATCCAATCTCCACTAACTCCCTCATCCTATTCCCCACACCTGCACATCCGCACACATTCCCCTGTCCGTTTCTCAGGTCATTGCAGTCACTATAAAGAGAAACTTGTGCGCCCATAGTTTCTTCCCTCTCCTTGGGAGAGGGAAGATGCCGAAGGCAGATGGGTGAGGTGCTTGCTTCCTACCCGATTTTCCCTGACTTTTGCCCCCATGTCAGAAAATAATCCTACTACTAATATCGATCAGCTCGGCGAGTTTGGCCTCATAGACCACCTCACCCGTCGTTTCAAACTCCACCAGCCATCATCACTCAAGGGCATAGGCGATGACGCAGCAGTCATAGATGCCTCCGGCAAAAGAGTGCTCGTCAGCACCGATATGCTGGTGGAGGGTGTACACTTTGACCTGATGTATACACCTCTCCGCCATCTGGGCTACAAGGCCGTAGTGGTCAATCTCTCTGACATCTACGCTATGAATGGCACGCCACGCCAGATCACTATATCACTGGCACTATCGAGCCGCTTCACCGTAGAGGCATTGGATGAGATATACGAGGGCATCTATCACGCCTGCGAGGTGTATGGCGTAGACCTGGTAGGTGGCGATACTACCTCCTCTCAGAAGGGACTCATCATCTCCGTCACCGCTATCGGCGAGGCAGATGGTGACAAGATAGTCTACCGCAATGGTGCCAAACCAGGCAACCTTATCTGTGTGTCCGGTGACCTCGGTGCTGCCTTCCTCGGGCTTCAGCTACTGGAGCGTGAGAAGCGCCTCTTCCTCGAGGATCCCAATATACAGCCCGACCTGGGCGAGCAGAAATACCTCGTAGGCCGCCAGCTCAAGCCGGAGGCCCGCCGCGATGTGATAGAGCTACTGCATGAGATAGACCTGAAACCTACCGCTATGATGGACCTCAGTGATGGCCTCTCGTCAGACATCTTGCACATCTGCCGCCAGAGCGGTGTGGGCTGCGAGATACACGAGTCGCGTGTGCCTATCTCTGAGGATGCCTACCACCAGGCGCTGGAGTTTAATATGGATCCGATCACCTGCGCGCTCAATGGCGGCGAGGACTATGAGTTGCTCTTCACCATCGAGTCTGAAGACGAGACCAAGATAGCAGACCATCCCTCTATCACCATTATCGGCCAGATCACCACGCAGGACGACGGCACCATGCTCCTGACCAAGGGAGGCAATCGCCACCACCTCACCGCCCAGGGCTGGAAGCACTTCTGATCAACTATCTTGATTATTTCGTGGGGCAAAATTAGCTCTATAGTTCTTTCCCTCCTTCAGGAGGGAAAGGCGCCGAAAGCAGATAGGGAGACAGTACAAGGATTAAAAGAAACCCAATAGGTCCTTCCCTCTCCCTTGGAGAGGGAAGGTGCCGAAGGCGGATGGGAGAGGTGAACAAAAAACTGTCACTAAATGTTAATCCATTGCAAGGAAGCACATCCTCATACGTATATACTGACATGAAATACCTCTTCATCCTACTCCTCACAGCCTCAGCAGGTGTGATCCTCGCTTCCTGTCATCCGGGTGGCGGGCCCAAAAATTCTCAAACCGATAAACCAAAACAGACGATGGATTTTGAAGTCAAAAAGACAGACGCAGAATGGCAAAAAGACCTGACTCCTGAGCAGTACTATGTACTCCGGGAGAAAGGCACCGAGCGCCCCTTTACAGGCAAGTTTTACCTGACCAAAGACAAAGGCGTCTATAAATGTGCAGCCTGCGGCAATGAACTCTTTACTTCTGATATGAAGTTTGACTCGCACTGCGGCTGGCCTAGCTTTGACCGCGAGATCAAGGGCGGCAAGATCATCACCAAGACAGATACATCACACGGCATGGTGCGCACGGAGATCATGTGTGGCCGCTGCGGTAGCCACCTCGGCCACATCTTTGACGATGGCCCTACAGAGACCGGCCAGCGCTACTGTGTCAATTCGCTCTCACTCGAGTTCGTACGCGCAGACAGCACAAAAAAATAAACTATCACCCCAGTATTAAGCCTTCCCCTTGGGGGAAGGTTTGGATGGGGACGGCATTTGATTATACCCAGGAACACCAACCTTGCACAGGAAGTTTCCGTCAAACCAGTCTCACCATCAAAAATTTTCAGAGTTAAAACAAAGCGCCCCTGATTTCAGAGGCGCTTTGTCGTTTTGTATCGGTCTCTCAGGTGCGAGAGTCGGAGCAGTCTTACTTAAAAAAGTTTCCTATCAGGCCACCTATACCACCAGTGGTATTACTCTTGCCACCGGTCAGCGAGCTGATCACATTATTGAGGTCAAAGGTGCTATTGCCCGCATCGGCAGTCTGGCTGGCAAAGCTGCTCATGACCTGCGGGATCAGAGACGACGCGATAGACGCAGCCTGGTTGCGGTCCACGCCAAACTTGTCTGCCAGTCCGCCCGCAGCGTTGTTGATGATACCCTGCACCATCGGGCTTTGTGCCAGGTTGCCGTTTTGTATCATGCCTACCAGGTCGCTCAGGTTGCCGCCTGCCTGTCCCTGCAGGCCGGAGTGGATAGCATTGGTTATTTCTTCTATCGCCGCATCATTGTGCTCGTTAGGTATGGCGCTGTTATTCACGATCGCATCCTGTGCGTGTTGTGATACGAGGTTGAGAAGTTCCTGTAGCATAGTTTTCTGTTTTGTGGGTGTGAAATGAAATCTACTGAAAGCTACAAATAATTGGTAATAAGCAAATTACAGGGTCATCAAAAAAATTTCTTTGTTTGTAGTACCAAAACTGCCCGCCGTGTCTCTCAAGATAGATATCCATACGCACATCATGCCGGAGCACCTGCCCCGCTGGAGTGAGAAGTTTGGCTACGGCGGCTTCATACGCCTGGAGCACCACAAGCCCTGCTGCGCCCGCATGATGAAAGACGATGAGTTCTTTCGCGAGATACAGTCCAACTGCTGGGACCCTGCCGTGCGCATCACAGAGTGTGATCACCACCATGTAGGCGTACAGGTGCTATCTACCATCCCTGTGCTCTTCAGCTACTGGGCGCGGCCACAAGATGGACTGGATGTAGCGCGCTTTCTCAATGACCATATCGCAGAGGTGGTAGAGCGCTATCCTGATCGCTTCACCGGCCTCGGCACGCTGCCCATGCAGAGCCCAGAGCTGGCTGTGAAGGAACTGGAGCGCTGCCACAAACTAGGCCTGCGCGGCATAGAGATCGGCACCAATATCAATGACATCAACCTCAATGAGCCGCAGTTCTTTCCCGTCTACGAGACAGCAGAGCGGCTCGGCATGTGCATCTTCGTACACCCCTGGCAGATGATGGGCGCCAAAAGCATGGACAAATACTGGCTGCCCTGGCTGGTAGGTATGCCGGCTGAGACCTCACGTGCCATCTGCTCTATGATCTTCGGCGGCGTGTTTGAGAAATTCAAGAGCCTCCGTGTAGCTTTCGCTCACGGCGGTGGTTCTTTCCCGTCTACCATTGGCCGTATCGAGCAGGGCTACAAGGTGCGACCGGATCTCACAGCCATAGACAATGATGTCAATCCACGCGACTACCTGGGCAAATTCTACGTAGACTCTCTCATACACGATGCCAGGTTCCTCCAGTTTGTCATAGACCTGCTGGGCGAGGATCGTATCATGGTGGGTAGTGATTATCCTTTCCCACTCGGCGATGATATACCAGGCGAGATCATCGCCGAGCTAAAGATCTCTCAGGAGACCCGCGACAAACTTCACTATCGAAACGCCCTCGACTGGCTGGGCATGAAAGAAATGCCAACCAAAAAGTAGTCGAAACCATTGTATTCACCCCAACGGGGCGACACGCCAATAGCGTAGGGCATCGCCCTACGTTCTTTTTTTTGTGAATAATTCTTTCACCCGCAAATCCCTTTGTGAGTATTTCTGCCCCAAAATAAGTCTCCCATTTCAGACCTTTGCACCATCCTCATCGAACCGAAGAGCCACTGCATTTTCTATGTGACCTATGTGTTCTATGTGGTTCAAAAATGTATTAGGTATTTAAGTCTGGTGCTATAAGCACCTTAAATTTTATAGTGCATTAATTCTGATAATTCTTAAATTCTGTAAATCCTGATTCAGACAGTCTGTATTTCAAGTCTCCCTTTAGGGAGATTTAGAGGGTAGTATTTCATCACTTCAAAAATAAACACCTATGTCCGCACCTACCGGCAACACCAACGCGTCCAAATGGACCAAAACACAAACCAATCACCTGCTCGATCAGATAGAGACACTGGCAGGGGATGACTCCATCCACACCCTCTCACAGGCCCTGCTCCGAGTCAAAAGCTACAAGCAGCTCTGGTCTTATTTCAAGAAGATATGGGAACTCGATGGCGACATCATGGACCGCATCTACTACATAGAGCAGATCTTTATCTCAAAGCTTGAAGACGGCGCCCTTTTCAAAAGGCTCAATCCTTCAGCTTGTTTCTTCATCCTGCGAAACAACTACGGCTACAACACCAAAGGCGAAAGCGAGCTGCCCTCTCATCTCAGGGCAGAGTTTGAAGAGTCAATAGACACACCTCAGCCTTCCACTGCAGATAAGAAATCTGAAACCCAATCAGCTACTACCACACCACGCAAAGACTTCACACCGCAATACTCCCATAATGAGCTGGCAGACAGATTCGGCATGGACATCCGCAAAAATCCGAAGATGTATGATGGGCCCCAGCTACGAGCTGTAGCGATCAGGTAATAATAGATACCGTTACACGGCTGTATTAAGGTTTCCCCTGATTCAGAGGAGATTTAGAGGGGTTGATGCCAAGCGCAAAATTAGCGGGAGGTATTAAAGCCTCCCTTTAGGGAGTTCCGAAGCCTCGGAATGGAGGGCCGCTGTTTGTAATAACAATTCCCTTCAGGTCTTAGATCCCGATACAATCGGAGAGGTCTGGAGCGTCACAGTTTGTATTATTCTGATAATTCTCAAATCCTGCAAATTCTGATTCAGACTATTTGCATACTGTATTCAAGCCGCCCTTTAAGGAGTTCCGCGGCCTCGGAATGGAGGGTCGGTTGTTTTGTATTTTAAGCCTTCCCCTTGGGGGAAGGTTTGGATGGGGCCTGTATTATTTGATAATTCTCAGATGCTGTAAATGCTGATTCAGACAAGTATTTGACTAAGTTTGCCCCGATCAAATCAGCCCCTCATGCAGTTTGAAGATTCACTCGCCTTTGCCAGGAAAATGGATAAAGCCGACCCCCTTCGCAGCTTCCGCAAAGAGTTTTATATCCCTAAGGTAAATGGCAAAGACTCCGTCTACCTCTGCGGCAATTCACTCGGCCTGCAGCCGCGCGCCGTGGAGAAGCACATCATGACCGAGATAGAAGACTGGCGCAAGTACGGCGTAGAGGGCCACCTGCACGCCCGCAATCCATGGCTGTACTACCACCATCAGTTTACTAAGCCTCTGGCCAATCTCGTAGGCGCCAAAAAGGATGAGGTGGTCTGTATGAATAACCTCACCGTCAACCTCAATATCATGATGGTGAGTTTCTACCGCCCCTCCGGTTCAAAAACAAAAATAGTCATCGAGGGTAGCGCCTTTCCGTCAGACTATTATGCCGTAGAGCAGCAGATCCGCTTTCATGGCCTCAAAGCAGAGGATAATATCATCGAGCTGCTGCCACGCACAGGTGAGGTGACGCTGCGCACGGAGGACATCCTGGCTACCCTGTCGAAGCATAAAGACGAGATCGCCCTCGTCCTTCTCGGCGGGGTCAACTACTATACGGGCCAATTCTTTGATATCAAGGCCATCAGCGACTGCTGCCAGAAAAATAAACTGACCCTCGGCCTCGACCTCGCCCATGCCATCGGCAATGTAGAGCTGAAGCTGCATGACTGGAATATAGATTTCGCCACCTGGTGCTCGTATAAATATCTCAACTCCGGCCCCGGCGGTGTGAGTGGCGTCTTTGTGCACAATAAGTATGCGAATCG
>JAFDYP010000149.1 GCA_018267355.1 Bacteroidota bacterium | reverse complement strand
TGTGACCATCAGCGATATGCTGGGCCGTGTCGTGCTGAACCAGCCATGGCAGCTGGCAGAGGGCTACAATGCGTCTACCTTTGATATCTCTGGCCTGGCGCAGGGCACCTACTCGGTATCTGTCTACGCCGGCAGTAGCTTTACCACCAGGAAACTCATAGTGACAAGGTAATAAGATCAAACACAACATTTCTCAAGGGCATCCTATACGGGTGCCTTTTTTCATTTACCTCGAGATCAAAAAAAATAGCACTCCATTTGGAGTGCTATTGCATATAGGAGAAACCGCTTCGTATGTCAGCTTTGCGCCTTGACCGGACTGGCGAGCAGATAGTCCATTCGGGATATGGCTGTGGTGAGATTATTATATACGCTACGCATCAGCATAGCCTCTCTATCACTCAGCATACCAGAGGAGATCTGGTTGCGTACACTGGTCAGCAGCTTTTGCATATCGCCATGTGTCTGGCGCAGTTGCTGCTCTTTGATCATGTAGTTCATGTGTTTGTTTTTCAGGGTGGTTATAAAAGAATACAAAGACAGGAGTAGACATTCATCCACTCCTGTCATAATTACTATTGCAATTACCTTTTACCTGGGGCCTGAGCCTCCGCTCATGCCAGTAGTACCGCCCGGGCCAGTATGGCCTGTGCTACCTGTGGCACCGCCATGTCCACGTCCGGTAGCGCCGGTGCCACCATGATGACCTGACGATCCGGTAGAGCCGGTGTAGCCGGAGCTACCTGTGTGGCCTGTAGAGCCTGTGCCTCCCATATTACCGGAGGGGTGCGTAGGGTTTTGTGTAGGGGTGCTGTTGCCACTGCCGCTTTGTGTGCCGCTGCTTTGGGCAGATACAGCCATAGCAGTGCATACCATAGCTGCCACTGTGAGAATCCTGATGTGCTTCATTGTGTGTTTAGTTTTCGCTTTACCCACCAAAGGCTATGCCATCACATAGGAGCATATCCTATGCATTGACTTCTGCGACAACTTCTGCACCACCCAGCAGCATAGCAGCTTGAAAGCTAACCACATAATTTTTCATTACCCCTGAAGGCATTTTCCCTCTCGCCGGCATCTGCCTGACTATCGTACCTCACAGTGGCAAAGCCTTCCCCTGCTGAGGAGCAAAATCTTTATAGTACAGCATGAATACTTTTACCACCAATACTCTAATGATCTAGCATACTGCTGCTTAGAGCATTTCCCCACGCTGCGGTTGAGATTTTGCTACATAGCCACTCGGCCATCAGGCCTATTCTCTAACCAAAAAAAATAAGCATTATGCAAAAGTCATCAGGCAGGGGCCATAGCGGCTCTCATGATTCTCAAAGCTCAAGGGGTGGATCCTCATCCCGCAGTGGCAGCAGCTCTCGCGGAGGTAGTTCATCTTCCCGCAGTTCTCAGGGAGGTAGCTCCTCACGTGATAGCCACAATCACAATCCCGAAGGCCACAATCAATACACCTCAGGCCGCAGCGGCTCAGGCCGCTCTTCTTCATCTGGCGGCTCTTCTTCCGGCAGGTCTTCGGGCGGGTCCTCATCAGGCCGGTCATCATCATCTTCATCCCGCTCGGGAAGTGGCCGTAGCAGCTCCTCAGACATGAGGAGTGGCTCATCATCACGTGGTCAGGAGCGCGATGAGCGCGGCCGGTACTCAGATTCAGATAGTGACCGCCGCTCTTCCTCCTCCTCTTCGCGCGGAGGCAGGTCCGGCCGCAGTGGTCAAAATCACAATCCGGAGGGGCACAACCAGTACACCTCAGGACGTGGCGGATCATCCCGCTCCTCATCGGATTATGACCAGGACTATGGCCGTGGAGGATCATCTCGTAGCGGCAGCTCCCGCGGTAGCAATCAGTATTCATCAGGTGAATATGGCTCAGGTGGCGGCTCCTCGCGCAGTGGCAACAGTGGCCGTGGTGGCAACCACAATCCGGAAGGTCACAATCAATATACCTCCGGTCGTGGAGGATACTCCGGCTATGGCTCCGATAGTGACTCCGGCTCAGGACGTGGATCCTCGCGGTCATCTTCCCCAGACTATGATCAGGACTATGGCCGTAGTGGCTCCTCCGCTCGCGGTGGCCGCAGTGGACAAAACAATAACCCTGAAGGGCACAATCAATATAGCTCAGGCAGAGGTGGCTCATCACGCTACTCTGATAGTGACTACGGCTCTGGCGGCGGCGGACGCAGCCAGTATGAGCAGGACGACATGGATGATAGCTATGATGATGACAACTATGAAGGCAGCCGGGGCAGCTCTGGCCGCTCAGATGAGGACTACGGTAGCAGCCGTAGCCAGGGCGGCTATGATGATGACAGCAATGGCAGCCGAGGTGGCATGCGTGGCTATGATCAGGACGACCGCTCAGGCCATGGCGGCTACGATGAGTATGACGAGGACGACAACTATGACGAAGAGGGCTACGATGATGACCAGTACGGTGAGTCTGATGACTATGACTCAGACTACGACCGTGGTGGCCGCCGTAGCCGATAGTCTGTAGAAAAGAAAAATGCTGATCCCGAGAGCAAGCGCTGCAGAGTGCTTGCTCTTTTATTGGATACCCGTCTGAGTGGTAATAATGAAGCCCCGTCTCAGTGCTGAGACGGGGCTTCATTATTTTACGCGCGACGGCCTATGTGGAGGGCCAGACTACCGGCCTTGGTGGCCAGCTCTATGTATGCCTCTGATACCTCCAGCGTGTCTATGGGGGTATCCTCCTCATCCAGAAACTCTATGAGGTATGACCTCGGATGCGTGACGTACACCTGGTGTACCTGCCCGCGCGTGCCCTCAGGTATGAGCGGGCTGATGTCCGTGGTAGTGATGATGATGTCTTCTTCTTCTATCATATATATGCTGGTGTTTGGTTCTCTGCCGTGGTGGGTCCGGGTAGAGTACCTCGCGGAGCTGCCGGTTAGCTTTTTTGGGGCAGGGATCGGCCGCGATCACTAGTGATACGTATCACATTTTTAAATGTTCCCTATCCTGCATATTCTTTTACAGGGGAGGCTTTGTTCTTTACGGCAACATATAGTGGTGCCACATATGAATAAGTGATGCGGATTGAGTGGTTTATTTGGTTTTGCGGGGTTTTATCGTATCTTGACTAGCCCAAACTAAACCCAAAGAACCTCCCGGAATGACCCGATCCGAGATAGCCACCCGACTGAGAGAAGATCACAAGCGATTTGCAGTAATGCTGTCATCGCAGACGGACGAGGATTTCGTGCGCGCAGCCGATGGCAAATGGACTGCCGGCCATCAGCTGGACCATATCTACCGCTCAGTAGTGCCGCTGCGTACCGCCATGCAGCTGCCGGGTTTTGTGCCGCGGCTGCTCTTTGGCCGGGCCAAAGCACCCTCGCACAGCTATGAGGAGGTAGTGGCTAAATATAAGGAGCGCCTCTCTGCCGGCGGCCAGGCCGTAGGCCGCTATCGCCCCAAGCCCGTGAGTGTGAGCAGCCGCAACCGCCAGATCATCAAGCTGACAGACACCGTAGAGAAACTAGCTAAAAAAGTGGAGAAGATGGATGAGGAAAAGCTGGACTCCATCGTTCTGCCACATCCACTGCTGGGCAAGATCACTCTGCGCGAGATGCTGCACTTTACCATCTATCACGTAGGCCACCACCACAAGGCTACGCTGAAGAATCTGGGCAAGTAAGACTATGATTTTTTTGATTGGTGTGATTGCTATGATGTAGGATTGCGTTTTTTGGCCCGGTCTTTTCCAAAATCGGATAGTTGCCCGTTTTGTCACTTGCTTGTCACGATTGCATTTGGGGTTTCCAGCTTCAAGTGAAATGGATTAATTTACATTCTACTCGTATCTGTAGTGAAATATACTTCGGTGCTTTTATTCTTACTGATGCAGTGCCTGCAGCTCTGGGCCGGTGAGCCGTCACGTATGAGTGTAGGGCCACCGCACCCTCAGGCACATACTGACCAGTACAATGGTGAGCGTTTTCGTCTCGTGCTACATACAGACAAGGCATGCCAGGTGCTGCTGGATGAGAGACCTATGAATACATCTGATACCCTCATCACGCTGCTACTGCCCGTAGGTGTACATGTAGTCACACTGAATGCCCGGCACTACTACGGAGATACGGTGTGGGTAGACTGCACGATGCCGGGTATGGAGGCCACCGCGCAGTGGTATATCCGCGCTGTAGATACGTCTTCTGAGATTACTAGTGGAGACCTGCGATTCGGGCCGCGCCTGAAGGTGGTGAATATCGTGGGGTACCCCTATCATTTTTTCGCTACGCTCAATGATGTGTATGGATGGGCTGATGTCATGCCGGAATACATAGGTGGTGAAGATGCTTTCATGTCATCACTGCAACAAGTGAGCTATAGTGACAGCGCTGCAGATGTGATCAGGGGGGAAGGTGCGGGTCAGCTTTGTGGTGGAGAAAGATGGCAGCGTATCTGATATACAGGTGCAGCCGCGGGAGTTGGAGCGCTATTCTGATATCATGGCACGAGTATTGGCGATGCGGTTTCGCCCGGGCAAAATAGTAGATACTGTGATAAGAGTGAGAATGCAGGTGCCGATCTTCATTTGCCTCCGGTGAAGCACTGCGAAAGTCACGATACAGGACCGTGCATTCACCATCGGCGCATAAGTTTTCCGACTATAGAGTATATATCTGACCGTTGGAGCCATCAAGTTTTCCGACTGAGTGGCTATTTCTTTATCAGGCTTTTATACAAAAAGAAAAGCCCCGTACCAGGTGAGGTACAGGGCTTAGGTTTAGGATTGGGTTGGTTATTACTTTGACACCACGGTGAAGCGGATGGCCTCGCGCTGAGAGCCGTTGCTCACCATGACGGTGTAGATGCCTGACTCCTGCGTGCCGAGGTCTATGTGCTGGCGGTCTGCAGAGATAGTGCCATGCTGCACCGGACGGCCCAGGATGTCATAGATCTCATACTTATCGCCGGTGCGGCCGCTGGTCACGAGGGTGAATGTACCGGTGGTAGGGTTAGGATATACACCCAGAGACTCAGTGCCGCTGATATCATGTATGCCTACATTCACTACCGAGGTAGCCGCAGAGGTAGCTGAGCAGCCGCCTGCATTGGTCACTACTACGGTATAGTTGCCATTGATGGTCACGTCATATGTCTGCGAGGTAGCACCTGCTATCAGGTTGCCATCCTGGTACCACTGGTAGCTGCTGGCAGCGCCTGCGGTCAGAGTGTAGCCGCTACGGGTGATGGTAGCGGTAGGCACCGGCCTGAAGGCCACCGTCACAGGGCCTGCAGTAGCAGTACACTGGTTGCCATCGGTCACGGTCACTGTATAGCTGCCGGCCTGTACCACACGGATGCTGGCGGTAGTAGCGGCATTGCTCCAGAGGTATGATACGCCTGTAGCTGTGGCAGCGATCGTAGCAGTATCGCCCGTAGGGCAGATGCTGTCCGGGCCTGCAGTATTGAGGGTCACTGTAGGCAGGGCAGCCACATTCACCGCTACAGGAGAGGATACTGCGCTATCCAGTGCAGCATTATATACAGTCACTACATATGAGCCGTTTGAGCTGACAGTGATAGCCTGGGTAGTAGCACCTGTAGACCACTTGTAGGTGTAGCCTGTGCCAGATGATGCCGTCAGGGTCTGAGAGGCACCGGCGCAGATAGTGACAGGGCCTGCTGGCGAGATAGCTGCGGTAGGAGGGCCTGCGCAGGCAGTGTATGCCTCAAATGCAGGATATGGAGCAGTCGTATCAAGTGCTGTGCATGTAGCAGATGAGCACCTGGTACGTATCCAGTAGCGCAAATTGAATGTCTCTGCGTCTCTATTGGTCAGGCTGCCGAGATTTGTATTGACATCTACTATGATGTGCAGCTTGTACTGGCCTACAGGGCCGGTAGGAGTACCTGATACTACGATAGCGCCGGATGCACCACCTGCAAAGGTATTGGTAGCCGAGCTGCTGGTCCAGCAGAGGCCTGGGGGCAGGTTTGTGATAGAGTCGATCTTCACACTGGTCACGGTAGCTACGCTGTAGGTGGAAAAGTTCTGGAAATAGAAAGTGTCAGATACCGGTACACCTAGTACAGTACAAGGGAGGCTGTCTGCAGAAGGGTAGAGGCCCGGCTGGGAATAGGTGGGAGGTGTCACACTATTGCTGGCGGCGGCACAGTGCTGGGCCTGCGCGCCTGCTGCCATGATCACACCCGCTACGATAGAGAGCAAAAGTTTCTTCATGCGTATAGTTTGGTTGTTTTAGTAATGCTATAAATGTAGTGAAATATCAATGGCTGTCTATACTAAGTTTCCACAAGATGGATGAACGGCGGACTTTTATCATTGTGCTATACCCGGCGTAGTCATGTGGGATGCACATTTTCATAACATTGCGCAGATTTTTCATATTTGCAGGTATATCCTGACTCATGCGGCATCTTCCCCTGCTCATCCTACTGGCTGTCATCGTACTGTCATCCTCCTGCGGGCAGCAGTCTCACGGGCGCAGGCACCTGTCTGTGGCAGACTCCCTGCGCCGTGTACACGCCATAGCAGAGGAGGCACATCTCAACGATATGGAGGAGCAGCATGAGGCACTGACGGGCCCCCTGCCTGACGGCGGCAAGGGTATCATGCTGGCCACGGGCCCTGTACCCGTGCCGCGTGCGGGAGACTCTATCGCTATCATACTGAGGACGCATGAGCGCTTTCACCACCGGCTGGCACAGGCGCTGGCAGACTCCACCACGCTGCTCGGTGCGCTGATCACGCGTGTACTCGTGCTGGATACATCGCACCGATACATGACGGCCACCTATAGCTATGACGGCCACCTGCTCACCTTTCACGCTGAGAATACAGCCGACGAGCACCGCCGCTACGAGTATGATCTCTGCTTTGACCACGGGCGGCTGGTACACCTGCACGAGCGCCGCACCTTTGCTATCAATACCGAAGATGATGACCAGCAGCAGGAGGCCTACACAGATGATACGTACTACCTGTGGCAGGGGCGTGCTATACAGGCCTACCGGGAGCAGGGCCAGGTAGTGCATCACATGGACCATATCGAGTTTATACCTCAGGGCAAGGCCGCACTGACCGGTGATGTGGCAGGGCATATGTCTATGAGCTATGAGGACTTTATGGAGGACTACAACCTGCTGCAGCAGCGCCCTATGGAGATGCTGGTCTATACGGCGGCACCGCCGGCTGCAGAGGGAGCGGCAGCGCACTGACAGCCTCTGCGGCCTCCTTTTCTTTCCCCAAAGAAATTTTACCTTTAGGCAAAACCCAATAGATGAGAAATTATATCTCTGAGGTCTTTGGCACGTTTGCTATTGTCTTCTTCGGCACCGGCGTGGTGATAGTCAATCAGGAGACACACGGTGTGGTGGGCCACACGGGTATCTGCATCGTGTGGGGCCTGATCGTGATGTCTATGATCTACGCGCTGGGCACGGTGAGCGGTGCCCATTTCAATCCTGCTGTATCTATCGGCTTTGCTATCGCAAAAAAGTTTGAGTGGGCGCAGGTGGTACCCTATATCATCAGCCAGTGCGTGGGAGCGATAGCGGGCAGTGCTGTGCTGAAGCTCCTCTTCCCGGCCAATGAGATGCTGGGTGGTACCATGCCTGCGGGTAGTGATGTGCAGAGCTTTGTGCTGGAGTTCATCCTGACCTTTGTGCTGATGGCGGTGATCATGCGCGTGGCTTTTGGTAGCAAGGAGCAAGGCTTGTTTGCAGGTCTTGCTATCAGCAGCATCGTCTGCCTGGAGGCGCTCATGGCAGGGCCTGTGAGCGGCGCCTCTATGAACCCCGCGCGCAGCCTCGGACCCGCGCTGGTCTCTATGCATATGAATAAATGGTGGATCTACGCCATCGCCCCCACACTGGGCAGCATCGCAGCGGTATACTTTGATATGTACCTGGGGCCGGCGGGCAAGGTGGAGGGGGAATAACCGCTTCTAATACAACCATCACGGAGTACACGAAGGGATACGTAAACAGCCTGTTGAGAACACAAAGCAGTTGGCATATGCTTCTCTGTGTCCTCCAGTTGATTTGCTCTATGGATAGAATCCCTCTGTGCACCCTGTGATAATGTATTAATAGTCCCGATATGCACAATGATTTTCCCAAAGCCTAGGCGATGTTTTTACTGTTTTTCTTTTGGCAAGGTTTTAGAACTACCTATCACGAAATAAAACGTGAAAGCCATGCTAACCAGAGAAGCCAAACAACAAGTAGACCTCCACATCAGTGATTATAAAGATGAACTGGGCAATGAAGATTTCATCTACGAGAATGTAAAGATGACGCCCATGCGCCGTGTGGTGCGCACCGTACAGCGGTGGGCAGATATAGTGAGGCGCAAGCTGGGAACTGACGACCGCGCGTACTATCATGCCTAAGGCTGGTGAAATCGCTGTATATGTCTTACCTTAGCATCACTACATGATGCTATGAAACAACTACTCCTCGCGCTCCTCCTGTCCTGTGTAGCAGGATGCTATGCCCAGACTGATTGCTTCGGGCAAAAGATTTTTGACCCGGCGGTCTACATGATGAAGGGCTATGATACGATCATGAAGCATTCTGATATTTATACGCAGTCATTTGTAGGATGCAGCATGCCGATGTGGGAGGCTGTGGATCGTGAGGGGAGGGGCATCGCGCCGTATGACTATCAGGGCC
>JAFDYP010000148.1 GCA_018267355.1 Bacteroidota bacterium | reverse complement strand
GCCAATGGCGCAGATGGAGCAACAGGCGCACAAGGTCCTACCGGCCCTCAAGGTGCAGCGGGTGTAACTGGCCCGACTGGCGCAGATGGAGCGACTGGTCCACAGGGTCCCGCCGGTCCAACCGGCGCGGCAGGTACTAATGGAACAAATGGTGCAGATGGAGCTACAGGCGCACAAGGTCCTACCGGCCCTACAGGAGCGAATGGTACTGACGGTGCTACCGGTCCCCAGGGTCCCGCAGGTATAGCTGGTCCAACCGGTGCAGCAGGCACCAACGGAACGAATGGAGCAGATGGAGCTACTGGCCCGCAAGGTCCTGCGGGTGCAGCTGGCCCGACCGGCGCAGCAGGAACTAATGGAACGAATGGCGCAGATGGCGCAACCGGCCCACAAGGTCCGGCGGGTGTAGCTGGTCCAACCGGCGCGGCAGGTACTAATGGAACAAATGGTGCAGATGGAGCTACCGGCCCACAAGGCCCTACTGGCCCTCAAGGTGCAACGGGTGTAGCTGGCCCGACTGGCGCAGACGGTGCTACCGGTCCGCAAGGTCCTGCAGGTGTAGCTGGTCCCACTGGCGCAGTTGGTCCCACTGGCGCAGTAGGCACTAACGGAACGAATGGCGCAGATGGAGCTACTGGCCCCACCGGAGCAGCAGGTACTAATGGCATCAATGGTGCGCAAGGTCCTACAGGTGCGACAGGTACTACAGGCGCAACTGGCCCGGTAGGATGCTCTACGCCAAACCTCGTCCTAAAATCTAACGGTACCGACGCTACATGCAGCATCATCTATGATGATGGCACCTATGTGGGTATAGGTACTTCTGCTCCGGCATACAAGCTGGATGTGAATGGCAATGCAAATGTAAATGGTAGCCTGTACCTGATCAATAACAGTGGCACATCTGCTAACAAGCTTTATCTCGCCGGCACAGACGTTAATCACTACATATATTCTCTGGGTAGCGGGGGTGATCATACCTACTTTGGCGAATGGAATGGTCAGTTCGACTTTTACAATACAGCCACCAGCACTTATGTAATGAGTCTCTCAGGTATAGCGGCTCTGATGGATTTGCGAGCCAATGCGTTGATCCGTGGCAATAATACAAATGCACCATTGTCACAAGTGAGCGCTTTGGAGCTTTTATCCGGTAGAGGAAGCGGTGCATCTCTGGTAGGTGGCCAGAGCAATGCTGATATTGCCATCCAGTATGGCGGCGGCGGGTATAGGCATTTCATCTCTACGAGACATAATAGTGTAGTAGGCAGTAATCTCAATGCGATAGATTTTTACTTGAATAATACTACCACAGCCGCAGGCTCATCTGCACCTGGTACAGGCAATGTACTGGGTATGAGCATCACTGCTATAGGTGTAGGTATAGGTACCAATGTGCCGGCCAATGCACTGGAGGTAGTAGGTAATACAATGACCACAAACTTTCAGATGACCAATGGCGCTGTTAACGGCTATATTATGCAGGGTAGCGGTACTGGTGCGGGTAGCTGGGTAGACCCGGCTACGATCTCAGCAAAAAATATTTACAACTCTGATGGTACCCTGACTGGCAATAGGACCGTGACCATGGGAGCTAGCAATATCACCTTTGCAGCTTCAAGTGGAAACTTCTATTTTACCCCTACATCTAATGGTCTCAATCAAGGTAATATAGCCATGGGCGCCGGCTTGACCTCCACAGGAGGTTGTAGTATTGCTCTTGGGTCTAATAGCACATCATCAGGCAATCAAAGCCTTGCAGCAGGCCTGTTTTGCAACGCTACGGGCAATCAAAGCTCGGCAATAGGATACTCTAATACTGCTAACGCCTCTTTCAGCACAGCGTTTGGCTATCAGTCTAAAGCTACAGCCAATCAGGCTTTAGCTGCCAACTATCAGACAGTGGCTAGCGGAGCATCCAGTACTGCATTTGGAGGTATAGATACTGCCAGCGGCGTCAATGCCTTCGCCGCCGGACAATATAATAATGCAGCAGCTACGGCATCCGCTGCTTTTGGATCTAATAACAGGGTCTTTGCGCAATATGGTATAGCAGGAGGAGCGTCAAACTACGTGAGTGGAAATACTGCTGCGGCTCTGGGATATGGCAATACTTCTACAAACAATTATAGCATGGCTTTCGGCCAAAGCAACAATGCTACCGGCATCGTTTCAGCTGCTATAGGGTATGCTAATACTGCTTCAAATAATGCTGCTATGGCTTTTGGCACCACCAATACTGTGGGAGGATTTGGAGCAGCGGCTATAGGCGGTAATAATACAGCGAATGGCAACTACAGCATCTCTGCCGGACAGTATAATAGCGCCCCGAATACAGGGTCTGTAGCTATAGGCCTGGCCAATACCGCAGGTGGTACTGCTGCCACTGCCATGGGCCAGAATAATAGTGCCAGCGGCAGCGTGAGCACCGCCATAGGGCAAAATAATAATGCCACAAACACCGGCGCTGTAGCCATAGGTCTGGCTAATACTGCCAGCGGAAGCGCTGCCGTCGCAGCTGGACAAGGTAGTAATGCTACTAGTTCTGGTGCAGTGAGTATAGGCTATTTTAACACGTCCAGCGGAGTACAGAGTATTACTTTTGGCAGTGGATTGAACGCTCCTTCAGAGGGAGAGCTAGTAGTAGGCTCGTATAATACTACATATACACCATCCTCTACTACAAACTGGATAAGTACTGACCGTCTGTTTACTATCGGCAATGGTAATCCCGGTTTTTATTCTTCCGATGCGCTGGTGGTACTGAAAAATGGCAATGTCGGAATTGGCACATCTTCACCTAGCTATCCGTTGGATGTGGCCAGCACTGTCACGACGAACTATACCAGCTATGGCTACCTCTCTAGTGGTGGGGCCGGCAGTAATCCGGGCAATAGCGGCTCAGTACCTGTATCTATACATTCATCGGGTCGCATCCTCTCGGCGGAGGTCAATGTGCAGAGCGACTGTCGTATCAAGCGCGACCTAAGCTATCCTGCTACAGCTTCCCTGCTGGATGTAGCTGATAGGCTAGAGGTCACTAAATACCTGTATATAGACTCTATCCAAAGAGGCAACCGCTCTAAGACGGGCTTCATAGCGCAGCAGGTAGAGAGCGTCTATCCTACTGCTGTCAATAAGAATAATGATGTCATCCCTACTGTTTTTGCTTTGGCTGCATCTGTCCGCACAGATGGTGGTATGCTGAGTATTACGACAGCCGCCCCTCATGGTTTTGAGCAGGGAGATGAGGTGCTGCTTTATGATCAGAAGAATATGGCACATCCTGTCAAAGTGACCGCTGTAAAGAGTGATCACACTTTCCGTACGGAGAGCTGGAGCGGGCAGGAGGGCAATGTCTTTGTATATGGCAAAAAGGTAAATGACTTCCGCACTGTAGACTTTGATCAGATCACGGCGCTCGCCATAGGCGCTATTCAAGAGCTGAATAAACAGCAGCGTGCTGACCGCGAGATCATAGAGCAGCTGCGCTCGGAAAATGAAAAACTCAAGACGCAGACAGCGACTCAGGTCGAAAATTATACCCGTATCAAGGCTCAGGTAGATGCCATCAATGAGCGTCTGAATATGACCACGGGCCGCTAATCAATTGTGTATCAGGGTTACAAATGAGGAGGCCAATGGCCTCCTCATTATTTTAAGGCCTACTTTAATAAAACATCAAATTTGTTTTAAATAATATTAACAGATCTTTTTGACACTATGATTTTACATATCAGCACAGGACAGGTCTAATCCCACTTTGTTAATAACCAACGGATATGCCGTATTCACCTCGGTAAATCAAGGCTTTGACTAAAAAAAGTTATTTTCTTTTGACCACGCTGATATGTTTATGAACTTTCGCCCCGCAATGACAAATAAAATCAGGTGCATCAGGCATCATAGTTTCTCCCTTTTGTCGGCCAGGTCGGTTTCCCAGTTCTGTGTCATTCTTTTCTTGGGTATCGTTTTTTGGGGTGGTCAGTCAGTAGCGTTTGCTACGCAGTCAGAGCAGCCACTGTCATTGCAGCCATTATATACCATTCCGCTTTCTGCAGATCTCACAGGTTCCTCTTCATATGTGTCACTGCCTCCTGTCATATCCCGGCTCACGCACGGGCAGCTGGAGGTATTTGATGAGATAGGCCCCAACGATGATGCTCCGGAGGCAGGCCTCGGCAAAGCTCTGGAAGAAACAGCGGCAGACCGCCGGTTTCATTTTGCTACTGTAGGCAATATTTTTGCCTCCTATACAGAGGTATCGCAGAGCTGCGCTACCGTCTGCCTTTTCGTGCTCCATCACTCCTGGCGGAGCTTTATCTCCTGATCATACTCTCCGAAACGGGCGCCACCCAGTGCTATGTACATCGTGGCTCCCGCATATCTGCAGTGCAGGCATGACCTGTGAAGCAGAGAGCAAATAGCTCATTAGTCCGGTTTTCCGAAAAATCATCAATTAATAAATCAAAAGCACCATGAAGAGGATCGCAATTCTCATCTGCCCAGTTATCTTGTTAGTCTTAGCCAGCTGCCACCACAATGAAAAAGAAAAGGAGGACGCAGAGGTATTTCCGGTCACCACGCCGATCCAGAAGGATACGATCATCTACAAAGAATATGTAGGCAAGATCCACTCTATACAGCACATAGACATCAGGGCTATGGAGCAGGGCTACCTTCAGAATATCTACATAGATGAGGGCCAGCATGTACACAAGGGCCAGCTCCTCTTTCAGATCATGCCTATAGTTTATCAGAATGAAAAGCAAAAGGCAGAGGCAGAGGTAAACTTTGAAGAGATAGAGTACCTCAATACCAAGAGCCTGTCTGATAGCAATATCGTATCTCCAAAGGAGATGGCACTGGCAAAGGCAAAACTCGACAAGGCCAAGGCTGAGCTCGGACTGGCTCAGGCGCATCTGAGCTTTACAGAGATCAGGGCACCTTTTGATGGTATCATAGATCGCTTTATGGTGCGGATGGGTAGCCTCCTGGACGAGGGCGAGCTGCTCACGACGCTCTCTGACAATAGCAAGATGTGGGTATACTTTAACGTGCCCGAGGCAGAGTACCTCCGCTATATCACCGACAAAAAGCAAAACGGCCTCGGCAAAGTGAAGCTGAAAATGGCTAATCAGGACATGTTTAATGAGGAGGGCACGGTAGAGACGATAGAAGCAGATTTCAATAATGAAACAGGTAATATCGCCTTCCGCGCTACTTTCCCTAATCCGAAAGGCATACTCAGGCATGGAGAAACCGGAAATGTACTGATGCCGGTCTCACTGAAGAATGCGATCATCATCCCTCAGGGTGCCACCTTTGAGGTACTGGACAAGAAATATGTTTTCGTAGTAGACAAAGATGGTACAGTCAAGTCGCGCCAGGTGACTGTAGCGCAGGAGATGTCTCACCTGTATGTCATCTCTGAGGGCCTCAGCCTGACTGACCATGTGCTGCTGGATGGCCTCCGCAAGGTGAAGAATAATGACAAGATCAAATTTGAGTTTGTAGATCCTCAGAAAGCGATCTCCGAGCTGAAGGACCTGCACGCAGAATAAATGTAAGTACTAATTAAGAAAAAAATGTTCAGCAAATTCATACATAGGCCAGTGCTGGCGATAGCCATCTCACTTGCCATCACATTCCTGGGTTTACTGGCTATCGGCACGATACCGATCTCCCAGTTTCCGGATATCGCACCTCCCCGGGTCATGGTTTTCATCAACTTCCCCGGTGCAAGTGCAGACGTACTTGTGAAATCGGCACTGATCCCGATAGAAAGGGCTGTCAACGGCGTGCAGGGTATGCAGTATATCATATCTGATGCTACGAGTGCCGGTGAGGCCACTATTCAGATCGTATTTGAGCCGGGTACTGATCCCAATGCCGCGGTGGTAAACGTAAAGACCCGTGTGGATCAGGTGATGAACAACCTGCCGCCTCTGGTACAGCGTGAGGGCGTGATCATCAGCCCGCTGCAGCCGAGTATGCTCATGTACGTCAATCTCTACAGCAAGGACAAGAATGCTGATGAGAAGTTTCTATACAACTACGCCAACGTAAAGCTCCTGCCGGAGATACAGCGTATACGCGGTATGGGCCGTGCACAGATACTCGGTAGCCGCCAGTTTGCTATGCGTCTGTGGCTCAAGCCTGACCGTATGAGAGCGTATAATATCTCTACGGAAGATGTGATGAATGCCGTGAGCGAGCAGAGTGTGATAGGCCGCCCGGGACGTATAGGCCAGGCATCCGGCAAATCTGCCCAGTCTCTCGAATATGTATTGAGCTACAAGGGTCGCTTCAATACTCCTGAAGAATATGCCAATATCATTCTCCGCGCCAATCCTACCGGTGAGAGCCTGAAGCTAAAAGATGTGGCTACCGTAGAGCTGGGTAGTGAGTTTTTTGATATCTACTCAAACAAGGATGGCTACCCGGCAGCATCTATCGTACTGAAGCAGAACATCGGTAGTAATGCGAGCAAGGTCATAGAAGAGACCAAAGAAAAGCTCAAAGAACTGAAGAAGGACTTCCCACCGGGCATGGACTATGAGATCAATTATGATGTGTCAAAGTTTGTGGATGCGTCTATTGAGAAAGTACTCCACACCCTGCTGGAGGCGTTCATTCTTGTGGCTTTGGTGGTATTTGTATTCCTCGGTGACTGGAGGTCTACATTGATACCGATCCTCGCGGTACCAGTATCCCTGATAGGTGCCTTCCTCTTCATGCGCATCTTTGGCCTCACGCTGAACCTCGTGACACTCTTCGCACTCGTACTGGCTATCGGTATCGTGGTAGATAATGCGATCATGGTGGTAGAGGCGGTGCACGTGAAAATGCACGACGACCATCTCTCACCATACAAGGCCGTACAAAAAGTACTCGATGAGATCAGCGGTGCCATCATCGCCATTACACTCGTGATGACGGCAGTGTTTGTACCGGTTGCATTTATGTCGGGCCCGGTCGGTGTGTTTTACCGCCAGTTCTCCATCACCATGGCTAGCTCCATCGTACTGTCTGGTGTGGTGGCGCTGACGCTCACTCCGGTACTCTGCGCCATGATCCTGAAAAATACACATGGACAGCACCGGCGCAAGACACCTATCAATATGTTCATTGACTGGTTCAATGCGACTTTTGAGACCGCTACTAATAAGTACACCTCTTTCCTCCGTATCATCACAGATCGCAGGGTAGTGACTTATGGTCTCTTTATAGGTTTTGCCTTTGCCATCTTCTTTGTAAACGAAGTATTGCCGTCTGGCTTTATCCCCAATGAGGACCAGGGTATGATCTACGCGATCATCCAGACACCTCCGGGCACTACGCTGGAGCGTACTAATGATGTAGCGCGCAAACTGCAGCAGATAGCCATGAAGGTGGATGGAGTGCACTCCGTATCCTCTCTCGCGGGCTATGAGATCCTGACCGAAGGTCGTGGCTCCAATGCCGGTACCTGCCTCATCAACCTGGCCGACTGGTCTGACCGCAAGCACAATGTAAAACAGATCATCGCTGAGCTTGAAGAGAAAACTAAAGATATGGGTGCCGTCATAGAGTACTTTGAGCCGCCTGCTGTGCCTGGTTATGGTTCATCAGATGGTTTCTCCCTCCGTCTGCTGGACAAGGGGTCTACCGTAGACTATCAGGAGTTTGACAGGGTCAATAAGGATTTTATGGCAGCGCTGAAAAAGCGCAAAGAGCTCACTGGCCTTTTCACCTTCTTTGCGGCCAACTATCCGCAGTATGAGCTGGTGGTGGACAATGAGCTGGCAATGCAGAAGGGTGTCACCATCGGTAAGGCGATGGACAATCTGGATATCCTGATCGGTAGTACCTATGAGCAGGGTTTCATCCGCTTTGGCAACTTCTTTAAGGTCTATACCCAGTCAGCACCGGAGTACCGGAGGCTGCCCGAAGATGTACTCAATCTCTTTATCAAAAATGATAAGGGAGAAATGGTGCCTTACTCTTCCTTTATGAGTATGAGAAAAACCCAGGGGCCTAATGAGATCACCCGCTTCAACCTGTATACCTCCTCATCTATCAAAGGTGTGCCGGCTAGTGGCTATACGAGCGGTGACGCGATACATGCCATCCAGGAGGTAGCCGACCAGACACTACCGCACGGATATGGTATAGCCTGGGAGGGCCTCTCCTATGATGAGGCACGCCGGGGCAATGAGGCGATCATCATCTTTGGTGTCGTACTGATATTCGTATATCTGGTATTGGCAGCTCAGTATGAGAGTTTCATCATTCCGATGGCGGTATTGCTTTCCCTTCCTCCGGGTGTATTCGGTTCGTTTCTCCTGCTGAAGGGTATGGGCCTGGCCAATGATATCTACGCACAGATGGGTCTCATCATGCTCGTAGGCCTCCTGGGCAAGAATGCCATCCTCATTGTAGAGTTTGCCGTGCAGAAGCACCTGCAGGGAGCTACAGTACTGGAGGCCGCTATAGAAGGTGCCCGTGTGCGTCTGCGGCCTATCCTCATGACATCGTTTGCGTTTATTGCGGGTCTGATACCACTCGTGGTAGCTACAGGCCCGGGTGCGGTAGGCAATAAGACCATCGGCTCATCGGCGCTTGGCGGTATGTTTTTCGGTACTGTATTCGGCATCATCTCCGTACCTGGTCTCTACTTTATAGTAGGCAGGATGACTGAAGGCAAGAGCCTGATCAGGGATGAGGATGCCAGCCCGCTGAGTGAAGACTTTGTAGAAAGCCAGTCAGAGGCCGCGCTCTCCAAGAACATCAAGAAAATATTAAAGAAGATAACAGGCAGAAAAAATGAGGAAGACAACAATGCATAAATACATCGCAGCCACTCTGCTGCTGGTATCTATAGCAGGCTGCAAACTTTTCAAGGAGCCGATCAGGGCAGAAAATAAGACTGTGCCATCTGCCTACAACGGAGCTACACAGGATACGACCAACTCTGCCAATATCAAATGGCGCCATTATTTCTCCGATCCGGACCTGATAGCGCTGATAGATACTGCGCTGAAAAATAATCAGGAGCTGAACATCACCATGCAGGAGATACAGGTGGCGCAGGCAGAGGTCCGTGCCCGCAAGGGAGAGTACCTGCCCTTTGGCGGCCTCAAGCTGGGCGGCGGAGTGGAGAAGACGCCGCGCTATACGCCGCAGGGTGCTGTAGAAGACCAGCTGGAGGTACAGCCCGGCAGGAGGTTTCCGGAGCCGATCGGAGATATAGCTGTCAGTGCGGCATTCTCCTGGGAGCTCGATATCTGGAAGAAACTGCGCAATGCCAAGAAGGCTGCAGTGAGCAGGTACCTGGCCAGCATAGAAGGCAAAAATTTTATGGTGACCAATCTGGTGGCTGAAATTGCCGAATCTTACTATGAGCTGCTCACACTGGATAATCAGCTGGTGATCATCAACCAGAATATAGACATCCAGAAAAATGCCCTCGGTATCATCAGGCAGCAGAAGGACAATGCCCGCGTGTCTCAGCTCGCTGTCAACCGGTTTGACGCGCAGCTGCTCAATACGCAAAACCTCCAATACGAAATACAGCAGAAGATAGTAGAGACAGAAAATCATATCAACTATCTCGTGGGCCGCTTCCCACAGCCGGTCAGGAGAAATCCACTCACACTGAATACAGTCAGGTTTGACTCGATCTTTGTGGGTACACCGGCACAGCTGTTTGAAAACCGCCCTGATATACGCAAGGCGGAGCAGGAGCTCGCTGCCGCCAAGCTCGACGTCAAAGTGGCTAAGGCAAGCTTTTATCCTACTATACACCTCTCGGCAGAAATCGGCTTTCAGGCCTTCAATCCAGCCGTGTGGTTCAGGCCGGAGTCTTTGCTAGGCTCTATCTTTGGAGATATAGCAGCGCCACTCATCAATCGGAATGCTATCAAAGCTGCCTACTTTACCAGCCGTGCCAATCAAGTGAAGGCTGTCTACGGCTATGAGCAGACTATTCTCAAGGCTTATGTAGAAGTCGCTAATCAGTTTTCGGCTATAGACAAATACAGCAAGAGCTACGATACCAAGTCTACTGAGGTAGATATACTCACGCAGTCCATCACCGTATCTGACAAGCTCTTTCGCTCAGCACGTGCGGACTATATGGAGGTCCTCCTCACGCAGCGTGAGGCACTGGAGTCGCGCATGCAGCTGATAGAGATCAGAAATAAGCAGCTGAAGGCAGACATCAATATCTACAAGGCCCTAGGTGGAGGGTGGAAGTAAAGATCCGAACATATCAGTATGAGAAAGGAGCGCTGCGGTGCTCCTTTCTCATTTGAGCACGGTATGCTATTTGCGACCCACAGTATAGCTGGATATCAGCGGCACAGCATGAAGCGGATAAATATCATAGTCTTGATCACGATAAGCCTTGCAGCCTGCGAGCCACTGCACAAAGGGGATGGTACTTCTCCTGCCTCAGATGGGTCGGCTGGTGGTGCACAGCTTTTTGTAGATAATTGTGCGCGATGCCACCAGGTCACAGGTCAGGGAGGCCCGGCGCCGGGTGGTCTGCCGGCACCAGATATCCGCCAGCTCACCAAAAGCCCCGCAGAGCTGCGTCAGATCATCATCTTTGGTTTCGGCAAAATGCCCTCTTTCAAAGATTCCATATCAGATGCGCAGATTTCGGAGATCGCAGATTATGTAGCAGCTCAGATAGAGCGCCATGCGCAATACCGCTAATGACGGCGCATGGCGCTGCGGTTCTGATATTACATTTGCTTTTTTATCAGCAGCCAGTTCATAGGGTAGGCTGTGAAAAACCCGATGATCATGGCTATCTGCAGACTGAAGTACAAACATTTCGCCTCGATCTGGCCAATAAAGCTGTGACTGCACTGTGCACAGGTCACATCCATGGTGCGGGAGCGCTAAT
>JAFDYP010000147.1 GCA_018267355.1 Bacteroidota bacterium | reverse complement strand
GTTATGATCGACTGGGATAATGCCGATCCCAATAATAACGTCTTTGGCATATCCTCAACCGGAATAGTGCTATGGAAATTGAACCATTCTATTGAGTGGCGATGCCCATGCAGCCGAATGAAATTACAGGACAGTACTATTATACTAGATACTAATTGCAACAGGATACTATTCGTAGATATTGCTACTGGAAAAATTCAGAAGACTAAGGTAGAATGGAATCGGAGGTAGGAAATAAGAATATTAAACAGCCTGGTTTTAGTAATTTTGATCGGATGAAAAAAGCATTTGCGCTATGTATAGTGATTACTGCATTCCTCTCTGTCTCAGCGCAGCAGGTACCCAATGGGAGCTTTCAGTATTGGGCCTCAGAGCAGGCTCCCAACGGCTGGGGCACCTGGGCCAGCGCCATAGGCACGCACAATCAGGCACTGGCAGACTCTGCCATGCGCCTGGCACAGCGCGATACGATGGTGACCGGCTACTATAGTACTGACTCCTCATCACTACTGCTGAAGGTAGATACTATCACACTGCCGGGCTATGGCCGGGTCACACTCGCCGGTTTTGCCGCGCTGGGTGGTGCCTCCTACCAGCAGCCACCCACGGGACCAGGGCTGCAGATGGGCTATCAGCGCTATGGTGTGAGGCCCGATACCCTCTACTTTGACTACCGCATGATCCCTGCTGCTGGTGCGCATGATACCGCGCTGGTATCAGTAGGTCTGACACACTGGGACACGACCACCCATACGCGCCAGGAGCTGATATCTGTGGCCTTTGCACTGCAGCCGGACAGTCAGTGGCATTACAATGCGGCCCTTCCGCTCATAGATTACTATGCGCCATTCCTGCCGGATACCTTGGAGCCGGATTCGCTTCAGATCATTTTCTATGCCTCGGGGGCTACTTTCCCCACTATAGGCACTCAGCTCTGGGTAGACAGTGTGCGCTTTGATGCCGGTGTGATCCCTGTGGCTACCGGCCTGCCTGATATCAGCGCCATACATCATGTGGCCATCTGGCCAAACCCTGCAGATGCCCAGCTATCTATAGGTCTGGAGGAAAAGGAGGTGGGAGACCTGCTGGAGCTGTATGATGCCACAGGGCGGAAAGTATACCAGGCCACGCTGGCAGACCGGGTCAATATCGTGCCTGTAGCCGCGCTTCCTGCCGGGCAGTATACTGTGCGCATACGCAGCCGTGACGGGCTGACCACCTACCGTAGCCATGTGGCAGTAGTACACCAGCGTGGTGGATAACCAGCCTGAAACTTAATCCCGCACACCGCGTAAAAGATAGTAGCCGCAGGGCATCAACTATCAGTGCATGAGTAAAATATCTATCCCCCTATCCATCCGTCAGCGTATCGTCCGGTTTTTGGAAAACCTCGTAGAGATAGCCGCTATATCCGGATCATCACCATTACACTTAGCCACCTCATCATCTGCCACAGGCAGGACACAGCATACTTCCGTACCTGTTACGCTCAGGCCTTTATAGTCGTGAACATGTATCTCTTTGCCTGAGTACAAGTACCGGGGCGGGGTATCCCGCCCTTTTTTTATGCCCCCAAATCCCAAATGGGACTTGAGCAGCCTTTTTTACCGCAGAGATTTCTATGTTACAGAACAAGCTCTGACTGTAATTTAACAGGTGCATAAGGTTTATTGCTTTTTAGTACAGCAAACATCCTCTTAATCAGCGCAGAGTGGCGGAGGAAATTCAGATGTTTATTTGAACCATAAGGTGCGTATAGGAATTCGATTCATTACCCCAGATGTGATAGCGGCGTGGGATACATCAGGGATAGGAATATATGTCTATGCTGTCAGGTTTGAAACTTTCAGAGACGGATCAGAACTTTGGCTTTTTGCCGTCGGGTTTGAGGTCCTGTGGTAGGATGGCAGGGACAGCAGGAGCCGGCGTGGAAGGAGCGGCGGCACGCGGCGCTGTGGGCAGGCCCATGATCTCCTCGCGGCTCGCAGGGCGGCGGTCTATCTGCCAAGCGAAGCCTTTGAGCTTGCGGTCATCGTCGGTCATCATCTTCAGCGGGGTGAAGACAGCATCAGGTTTCTGGATAAAGGTGACGCTCTTGACCTTTTTATCCTTGAAGTACATCCACATGCTGACACAGGTAGCATGATTGGCGCCGAGGTACTTGTTCTTCTCATCCTTGCCGTAGTAGAGGCTCTCTGCATTGCCGTCTACGAACATTCGGTCCAGCGTGTTGTCTTTGAAATAGCCATAGATGTTCTTGCCTTTGATCTGGTCGTAGTACTTGCGGCCGGAGGGCATGATGATATAGGCATTATTGCGCAGGTAGAGCTGGTCGGCCTTGCGGTGCTTGACCGTGAGGAAGATCGTATCTCCCGTCATCTGCGTAGTGTCTGCCCAGAGGATAGGCTTGTAATACATGCGGAAGGTCGAGTCTGCAAAGGAATACTTCATAGAGTCGCAGGCACCCTGCATGTCGCGCATGAACATCTTCATGTGGTGATAGACGAAGAAAAGACGTGTGGTGTCTGTGGCAGAGGTGTACTGGGAGCGCAGCGTATCTCCACTCATGAAGAGTGAGTCCGTCTCCATCCGGTTGAGCAGGAAGGCATGGTCCCAGGCGCGGACCTTGGAGAGCGTCTCGGTGTACTCGCCGCGACGGCCCACCAGCTCAAAGTCCATAGAGGTATCGCGCCAGTGGAAGTTCTTGTATGCCTGCCCGAAGCCTATCTTGCGCTCAAAGTAGAGGCTGTCAGAAGTGAGTACCTGCGCACCGTCATAGATACGGGTATGCACCCCGAAAGAACCTATACTCTGCTTGGTATCAAACCAGCCATTGTCACAAAAGATACGGCTGGACTTATTGTAGATGGTCGTATTGCCAAAGAAGGTGGCCATGTCGGTACTGGTGTTGTACTTCAGCGTATCTGAGGTGAGGTGATAGTCGGGGTCAGTGATGTCTACATCCTTATTGAAGTAGACCTCTGAGCCCTTGGTATAGTAGTAGCCATAGCGGCTCACGATGACCGATTTCTCGCGGTATACATGGCCGCCGGTGAGGTAGTAGGCTACTTTCTCTTTGGTCTTGTAGAATATCTCATCAGCTATGATCTTGGCCTTGCTGTCTGTGAGCCAGGCGTGGTCGCGCAGTATGAGAAGCTTGTTCTTGCTATCATAGTTGAGATAGTTTGAGTAGGCATTGACGGTATCATTCTCAATGTGTACATGGCCCCAGGCCTCCATCTTATTCTCCTGCTTGTCCAGCAGGGCACTATCGCAGTACATGAGGACCTGATCCTGCTTCATAGCTACATTGCCTACGAGGCGCGTGAGCTTCTTCTCGCCCTGCTGCTCGAAGTGGAGTTTATCTGCATTGAGGATCTCTACCTCGCGCACCTCCTGATTGGAGTCGGGCAGTTCTGTCACATTAGCATCATTGCGAGGCGGCTCCTGGTTTGGCTGCTGTGCCACGAGTCCGAGCGACAGGCAGATAGCCAGGCAGGTGATGAGGAAACGATATGGACGGTAGTGACGCACAGTCAGTGATTAGTACTGCCCGTACCAACGGCTGCGGGCGGCATTTAGTCTATTTGCCGGAGGCGGCTTTGGCTTTTTTCTTAGCCTCTTGTTTTGCCAGCTTCTCCTTGTACTTCGCATCGCGCTTCTCGCCGCCAAATACGGATACATTCACATAGCGATCCGGATGTGCCTTGACATCTACGAGGAGTGTATTGCGGCTGAGCACGGCGCTATCGAGGTCATTGTAGACCTGCTTGTCTTTGATCAGACTGCCTAT
>JAFDYP010000146.1 GCA_018267355.1 Bacteroidota bacterium | reverse complement strand
GTCAGGTTATTCATAGTATCGTTTTGAGATGGACAAAGATAACTGTGCCGCCTCGTTATGCAAATGTCCGTTCGTTCGTCTTTTCACTACATACTCTGAATAGCACAGCCAGCTCACAGCAAGGCATTATCTTCGGATAAACAACCCACCCATGACCCGCAAGGAATACCTGCGCCTAACCGCCCTCCTGGGGCTCTATACCGCTATGCCGCGTGAGCTGCGCGCCGCGATCCCCACAGCAGCACCGCTGCGGCGTAGTGACTTCGGCCCCGGCTTTGTGTGGGGTACGGCTACCGCCAGCTACCAGATAGAGGGCGCGTGGAATGAAGACGGCAAGGGCGAGGGCATCTGGGATCACTTCACACATCATAACCGCGGCAAGATCAAACATCACGATACCGGAGATGTGGCAGATGATTTTTACCATCGCTATAGCAGTGACATAGAGCTGATGCACCGGATGCATATACCGGCATCGCGCTTCTCTATCTCATGGCCGCGTGTACTGCCCGACGGTATAGGCCGGATCAACGAAAAAGGCCTCGACTTTTACCATCGCGTCATAGACAAGTGTCTGGAGCATGGCGTGGAGCCGTGGGTCACCTGCTATCACTGGGACCTGCCTCAGAGGCTGCAAGACAAAGGCGGCTGGCTAAACCGTGATATCATCCGCTGGTTTGAAGAGTACACTGATCTCATCTCGCGCCGCTTTGGAGACAGGGTCAAAAACTGGATGGTCTTCAATGAGCCGCTGTCATTTACCCTCGCGGGCTACATGGCCGGGGTGCACCCTCCGGGGCATATCAGCTTTCATGAGTTCTACAGGTCCATACACCACACGGTGCTCTGTCACGGTGCCGGTGGCCGCGTACTGCGCCGCAATGTGAAAGATGGCAACATAGGCACCACCTTCTCCTGCGGCATGGTAGATCCTCGGCGTGATACGCGCGGCGATCATGAGGCTGCCACCCGCCTCGATGTGATCATCAACAGGCTCTTTATAGAGCCCTTACTCGGTATGGGCTACCCCGTGCGCGACCTGCCCGCTCTGCGTCATGTCATGGACCAGATGCTACCGGGAGATGAAGTGCTCATGCCATTTGACTTTGACTTTACCGGCATACAAAACTATACCCGCTATGTGGCCAAATACTGTGGCCTGATACCGGTGATCCATGCCCTGCAGGTGCCGCCGCACCAGCTGACCAGTGACCTGACGCAGATGGGCTGGGAGGTCAATGCAGAAGGCATGTACCGCATACTAAAGAAATTTGGCGCGTATCCCGGCGTCAGGAATATGATCATCACTGAGAATGGCGAAGCTGTAGCAGACACCGTGGTAAATGGCGAGATCAATGACCCTCAGCGGCTAAAGTATATACAAGACTACCTGCACCAGGTGCTCCGCGCCAAACGCGAAGGCCTGCCCGTAAATGGCTACTTCATCTGGAGCTTTCTCGACAACTTTGAGTGGGCCTATGGCTATGAGCCGCGCCTGGGTATCGTGGGGGTGGACTACCGTACCCAGCAGCGCATAGTCAAGGCCAGCGGCAAATGGTACAGCGACTTTCTGAGCCAGAAGTGACCATCCGATACTGCTCTCCTATTTGGATATCAATGGCATGTATAAGGATGGTTATAGCACCCCTATCTATCCTGCTGATATACATGATGGTCACCGGGTGCAGCTCGCTTACGGCACGGCACATCCCGCCACCGGTTACCCTTCAAACCCACTGGTACCAATAGCTCCATAGTCGGAAAACTTGGGCTGAGACATTACCGCAAATACAAAAGGCCACCATGATGGCGGCCTTTTACTATCCGTTATAAGATATTATTGCTTTATAAACCTCTGAGTGTGCTTGCCATCCAGAGATACGAAGTATACGCCCGGGGTCAGCCCGCTAATGTCTATCCTACTGGATGTCTGAGAGACTACATAGGTACCTACTTCATTGCCTATCATATCATGCAGGTGCAGGGTACCGCCGGCATCAGGTGTAGTCACGTTGATCACGCTACGGGCAGGATTAGGATAGGCAGCAAAGGCTACCGCATCCGCCACATCATTGATACCGTTTGGTCCGGTAGAGGTACCTGAGCTCAGCACCGCAAAGGGGCTAAATGAGGTGATGCCTGTACGGCTGGTAGACCACATATTGCCGGACTGAGATACAGCGGCGGTAGCGTTATATGTATCCCACGCACCATTGGTATAGTGGCTCAGGTACACCTTAGCGCTATTGAACTGTGCTGACTCCATGGCCTGGCTCCAGTATGCCTCTACAGCAGCATTGGCACCGGTGGTCATATCAGACTCCAGATCCCAGCTTACTATTACTCCTTGCCTGCTGGCAGATACATCAGATCCGCTCGTGCCGTTTGCATAGATACCAGCATGAGCCACCGCGTTGAAATTGGCAGCTGAGCCGGCATTATTGCTCACGCGCAGCGGAGCATAGTAGCTCGCAGTACCTACAGGCAGCATCCCTGCGCTACCCGCACCTACATTGATCCTAAGGCTGCCGGTGCCTGATGTCAGGATATAGCTGGTGGCAGACCCACCCGTGATACTACCTGTACCTTGCACGGTCAGGTCATTGCCGGCCAGGTCCAGATTGCCACTTGTCAGCATCAGGCTGCCAGATACTGTGAGTGGCGATGCCAATGCAGCCCAGCTATTATTGGTGGTATTGATCTCCAGGTTTTGCACCTTGTCTCCCCCTGTTGCAAATTTAAGGGCGCCCATCCCACTCGCCGCACTCCCGGCCAAAGTAATATAAGCAATGCTGTCGCTGTATATAGCACCAGCTGTAGTAGTAGTAGTACCACTCAGTGTGAGGTGTTTACCGTTCAGTTTCAGATAGCCACTGGTCAGAGCGAGTATGCCCGCTACCGTCATATCATTCGTCATCGTGACCCCGCTGTTTGCTCCGGTCACATTTACGGTCAGGCGGCCGATAGTAGATCCGCCGTTGGCCCATCTCAGGGAGTATGTAGTACCATTCAGCACCAGGCCCGAACTGCTCGTAGCACTGAGGTAGCCTGCGCCTGACACCGGCCCCTGTAGAGTGAGCTGGCCGCCACCGAGATACAATATTCCTGCCTGTACATTCAGCGTGCCGAGGCAGGTCATATCAGACCCTAGGGTCAGAGAACCGGCGCTGGTTGTATTCACATTGAGCGCCGCTACAGAGTTACTACCACTGGCGAAGGCAATGCTATTTGCTGCCGTGCCACTCACAGTCACGACGCTGGTGGTGCCCGCCATGAGGCATCCCGATCCGCTCGCAAATACGGACCCGCTGACAGAGAGGTTATACGCTCCCATATTCATCCTGCCCCCCATCAAAGAGAGGATACCTGAGATTGTCATATTGCCTCCCATATCCAGCCGGTCTGTAGCTGTGGGCAGATTTACAGTTATATTCTGCAGGTTGGCAAAGGTGGTCTCTATCCCCATGGCAGAAATGCCGGGACTGGTATAGTAGAGATTTATCCTGCCACCCTGGTGCCAGCTCTGGTAGTTATTGAAGCCGCCGCCGCCCATATTCAGCACCGCATTATCTATCAGTGTGAATGAAGCTCCCTGGCTAATGTTGAGGTTGCCTGCGAGCAGGCCCAGTGTATCTGCTACTATCACGTTGCCTTGCAGCGAGAGATTAGACTCGGAGTTGTAGAGATTATCCAGCGTCATACTGCCACTGAAGAGCGAAGTACTCGATGCTCCCATGCGGAGGCTATGCAGTACTATAGTTCCATTACCATTGAGCTTGCCGCTGGTGATATCCAGACTATGCCAGCTGGTCAGCGTGCCGTATACGGTCAGGATGGCCTGAGAGTTATTGAATGTCTCGTCCTGATCCATCGTCACTGTGATACCACTATTAATGATTATAAAATCACCACCCGAGAGGATAGCTGGTGGCGCTATGCCTGTGCTCCAGGTAGTGCCGTCGCTCCAGTTTCCGTTTTGGCTGGCTGTATAAGTAGAAGCATGTAAAGCAAAGCCCAGACTCATCAGGCCAGTCATCACAGCTATCCTGCTAAAAAATGTAGAGGCTTTCATCATCGTATGTTTTATAATTCAATACATTATATAATTCTGTATTAGTACGATAACTATGCCATAAAAGATTCACGGAATCTACTCAGTATTGATTCTCAGTAACAAGTGGCGACTTGTAGAGAAATATCCGTCCATATCCCACCACAAACTGTGGGTAAGATTTCTCAAACTGGCTAAAAATACGCAGTCCGTCGGGGGAGATAAACTCTTAATAATCAGGTCAACGGAGCGCCGAGATGGGGAAACTCAGAAGGCGCAAGGCTGCTCAAAATACATTGCAAAAGGATCCGGTAACTACCGCATCACCGGCAGATCTACATAAGAAGGATCGGCCATGCTCGATGAGATACGAAACTCTGACGGCTGCGGCGATGGCAGGTTGAAATGGCCCGTATCGGCCCCGGCCACAGACATACGGATGCTATGCCCCCTTTTGAATTGATAGGATATCGGCAGCATATCAAAGGTCAGGCGCACCACCTCGCCCGCATGGTAGGGCAGCGCGTCCTCTTTGCGGTAGGTGTGGTCGGGATAGGCCGTCTTGTAGGGGCCCTCCTTGATCTCGCGGTCTACGGGGCGTATCATACCCTCTGTCACGTAGGTCACGGAGCCATCAGGTGCTACATCCTCCAGATAGCAGAATACGGTCGCATCGTCTGCATCAGCAGCAAAGTTCAAACCTACTACAGGATGGCCGGAGATCACTACCGTTTCCTGCAGTGGCTCACCCGTATAGCAGAACAGCTTCTGGTCTTCTGCACGGCGGTCGGGATAGTGTGTATCACCATGGCGATAGAGATCCGTCACGCTATTCCAGCGCGAGGTACTGTCTGAGGTGGCGGTGTAGTCTACCTTATACCTGACCTCGCCTGAGGTCATAGGAGCGGTACCGGTAGAGAGGCGCTTATCTCCGGACAGGAAAACACGCGTAGTAGCAGCCGCACGGGGAGGCCATACATCTGATGACTGCCACGTCTCCTCTCCTACTGTATAGTAGCTGTAGCGCGGCTCCCGGTCTATGCCATTGTCTATACCCTTCAGGTAGTGATCAAAAAAGCGGAGTATCTCCAGCTTTACATCAAACTTGACCTCACTCGAGGTGGCATAGGGACTCACATCGTCATGAGGGCCGTGATCCCATGGGCCTATGAGTACTTTCTTAGTATTATCGGTATTGAGGCTCGCATCCAGGCTGCCGCGCGCCAGGCCGCCATCATACCAGCCCCCTATGCGGTAGATAGCCGTGCCTGAGTGTGCTATCTGGTCCAGCCGCTGGTGCACGCTACAGTCGTCTGCACAGAGACCGGCAGTACCCGCTTTATCATTGCGAAACTTGACTTGCTGCAGACCCACAGTGATATCAAAGTTGGTTTTGTGCTGTGCTATGGCCTTGTCCAGTATCTCTTTGCCATTCTCCGCCTTCACAGCGTGTATACCTGTGATCAGATTGGCATGGGGAGAGAAGGGACTGAAGTTATTATTATCGAGCGAGCGTGTGGTATATCCCCATATATCTACAAACGGGCCCTGGCACACACCACCCGGGAAGATGATATTCTTGTATAGATCAAAGATAGCAGAACGCGGCACGCAGGCCTTCACCGCTGGGTGCTGATTGGCCAGGAGCATCTCTGCCGTGGTGCCCAGGTAGGAAATGCCTGTGGTACCGACCTTGCCATCACACCAGGGCTGAGAGATGATCCAGTCTACCACCTGGCGGCCATCTGCTATCTCCTCCGGGCTAAACTCCATCTTGCGCTCACCCGGCGAGGCTCCTGTGCCGCGTACGTCTACCACTACTACTGCATAGCCGTACGAGGTAAAGAACTTCACCTCGCTCTCCGGTATCATACCAAAGACGGGGTCGCGCAGCATACTCAGCGGCCATTTGGCATGTATGGCGCGCACATAGCGCGTCAGATAGACGATGGCCGGTATCTTCTTGCCCTCCTCCAGATGCTTAGGCAGGTAGACATCAGTAGCCAGCGGGGTGCTATCCCGCATATAGACGTAGTACGTGCTATACTTGAATCCGTCATAATCAGGCGCAGTATAGCCGGAGTAGATACCCGGCCTGCTGACCGGGTGATGCGGAGTATCATTTTTAGGTTTGGCAGCGTAGGTGGTCAGCGCCAGCATAGAGAGCACGAGGAGTGTCAGATTCTTCACGATGTATATGGTTTACTGCTGCAAAACTACAGTATGCATGCAAATCAAAGAGCACCTCTCAGCAGCACATACTGAGAGAAAGAAGAAGTTGACTTAATACGGAAACTATGACCTATCTCCCTCAGGGAGGGTATCAGTGAACGATAAAACGAATGATGGCTACCGTTTATCTAAATACTTCAGACAGTCTTAGCTGCTCCCTGAGCTGTACGCCACGCTCGGTCTCCGTGAGGCTGATCATCTCTACGATAGGATCATGCTCCAAGAAGAGGAGATAATCATTCTTTACTGCCTCTGGTAGCAGTGACTCTTTCTCAGAAAGTGTCAGCAGCGGTCGCGTATCATAAGCCATCACATACGGCAGCGGCACATGCCAGCGTGATGGGACCAGGTCAGCAGCATAGACTATAGTTCGGCCCTGATAGCTGATATGCGGTGTGATCATACTCTCTGTGTGTCCGCTCACGGTTTTGATCAGTACATCCGGATGTATCTCTCGTGAGCCGTCATTGACGAATTTGAGCTGGCCGCTCTCCTGTATGGGTAGTATGTTTTCTTTGAGGAAAGATGCTTTCTCTCTCGCATTAGGTTTGGTGGCCCACTCCCAGTGTTTGTCATTGCTCCAATAGGTCGCATTTGCAAAGGCTGGCAGCAGCTTCTCCCCTTCACGTTTGATCGCTCCGCCACAGTGATCAAAGTGCAAGTGCGTGAGCAGTACATCCGTGATGTCATCCGTAGAGAAGCCTAGCTTTGCCAGGGACTTGTCGAGCGTATCCTCACCATGCGGCTCATAGCGGCTAAAGAACTTCTCATCCTGCTTATCGCCTAGTCCTGTGTCTATCAGGATCAGCTTCTTGCCGTCCTCTATCAGCAGGCAGCGCATGGCCCAGGTACACATACCATTAGGGTCAGAAGGGTGGAGCTTCATCCACATGCTGCGCGGCACCACGCCAAACATGGCGCCACCATCCAGCTTGAAAAGTCCTGTATCTATTGTATGCAGTTTCATGGTGTGAAAGTCTTTAATTCAGCTCCTCATCAAAGTCTTCATCTTCAAACAGGTCATCTATATCCTCATCCTGTATATGGCGCTCGCGGAGAGCCACCATCTTGAGCGCGGCTATGGCGCACTCGATGCCTTTATTGCCATGCTTGCCCCCGGCACGGTCTACCGCCTGCTGGTGATCATTAGTAGTGAGCAGGCCAAAGATGAACGGCGCATTAGCATCCAGTGAGAGATTCATCAGTGCCTGCGAGACCGCGTTATTAATATAGATATCGTGGTCCGTATCACCCTTGATCACGCAGCCGAGTACGATCACTGCATCGCACTCCTCACCCAGGTAGAGCGTCTGCGCGGCGAGTGGCAACTCGTAGGCACCAGGGGCATAATCTACGATAATGCTGTCCTCACTCACATTGTGGGCCAGCAGCGTATTGATAGCAGCATCGCGCAGCGCAAAGGTGATATCGCTATTGTATTCAGACACGATAATGCCTATGGTATAGGTCCGGCCATCAGGTATCTCCTTAGGGTCGTAGCTCGATAGGTTTTTGAGATTAGTAGCCATGTATACTTTATGATTATGATGTGAAATAAAATAAAAAGAGGGAATGTGTCGCCACTTCCCTCTTCCCTTTCTTTCAGATAAGATATTTAGCTCTCAACGCTGAGGCGGGCGAGGTACTTCTCCACGTCACGTCCTTCGGCAGTATTAGGATACTTTTCTCTTACCTTGTTATAAGTTTCCTTGGCCTCGTTGTACTTCTTATTGCGCTCATAGTATTTGCCGAGCTTCAGCAGGTACATCGGTGCGAACTGCTCATTGTCTGAGAAGTCAGCTGCCTTCTTATAGTAGTTAGCAGCGTCGTCAGCCTTGCCCTGATCTGCATAGGCATCGCCTATCAGGTTCAGCTTGGCAGCGCCGAGTATCGGATCGCTGGTGCTGTAGCTATTCAGTGCGTCTATGGCATTCTTGTAGTCCTTCTTGGCCAGGTAGCATGCGCCTATGTAGTAGTTAGCCAGGTTTGCAGCTTTGGTAAAGCTATAGCTCTTCTTGATCTCCAGGAAACCCTTGAATGGAGTGACTCCTATAGCGCCCTTGCTGCCAGTCAGTGCGAGGTCTACTGAATCACGTGCAAACATCGCCTCGGCCATAAACATCTCACGGCTGGCCTTCAGGTTGCGGTCTGGTAGCCACTTGGCAAAGATGAATATCACGACCACGAGCACTACAAGTGCCGCGCCACCACCTATCATGAGTTTCTGCCTGTTGCGCTCAAACCAGTCTTCTGATTCATAATAAAAGCTACCCTCTTCCGGTTCACCTACTACTGCTTCTGGTTCTATTTCTTCGATGTCTGCCATTGCTGTTTTTGTCTATTTGGTTTTTAAGTTTTTTGTCTGTCTGTTTTTTTACTCTACGAGGAAAGGATAATTCTCCTCTGCATAGATATCCTTGAAGAGCTCGCTATCATCCGGGAATGGTGACTCCTCTGCAAATTTCTGACACTCTTCTATCTCGGTATCGACCTTTGCGCTGATAGCATCGAGATCTGCCTGCGTAGCATATTTTTTCTTGAGTATAGTAGCCGCAGTGGTCTCTATCGGGTCCTGCTTGCGGTACTGTTCTACCTCCTCTTTAGTACGGTACTTCTGAGGGTCGCTCATAGAGTGGCCCTTGTAGCGGTAGGTCATGATCTCGAGAAATGTAGGCCCCTCGCCCTTGCGTGCGCGCTCGGCGGCACGGGCTACAGCCTCATGCACCGTCTCTGGCTTCATACCGTCTACGGTCTCAGATGGCATCTCGTATGCCTTACCCAGTTCTGCTATATTGGTCACATTGCTTGAGCGGCCTACTGAGGTACCCATGGCGTAGCCGTTGTTTTCGCAGACGAATATCACCGGGAGCTTCCATGTCATGGCCATATTGTAGGTCTCATGCAGGATACCCTGGCGTGCTGCGCCATCGCCAAAGAAGCAGATGGTCACATTATCCTTGCCCAGGTACTGATCTGCAAAGGCGATACCCGCACCCAGTCCTATCTGCGCTCCTACTATGCCGTGGCCGCCGTAGAAGTTATGTTCTTTGGAGAAGAAGTGCATAGAGCCGCCTTTGCCCTTGGTACAGCCTGTAGCCTTGCCAAATAGCTCAGCCATCGCTTCATTGCAGGAGATGCCCTTGGCTATGGCCAGGCCGTGATCGCGGTAGGCCGTGATCACACGGTCGTCGGCGCGCAGGCCCGACATGGTGCCGGCGGCGACTGCCTCCTGTCCTATATATAGATGGCAAAAGCCACGTATCTTCTGCTGGCCATAGAGCATGCCCGCGCGCTCCTCAAAGCGGCGGAGCCTGAGCATCAGCTCATACCAGTACAGGTATGTTTCTTTGTCGAGTTTAGCTGCCATAACATCTGATCTACTCAAAGGTGGGCAAAACTACTCTAATTCGGCAAAAAGTCAAAAACGGCTTTGAGGGACGACGGACCACGGGAATATAGTGAAGGCAGCCTGCCTGAGTTGACTCATCTCTTTGATCACTGGCCGCTGTGGAGAAACAGCAAAGGCCAGCAGGCTGAGGACCGTGACAGCTATGGCAGGTAGGATGATAGTTTGTCTCATACTAATAGTTTATAAAGGCTACACCCCCGCGGCGCAGAAAGTACTTTGCGATATAACGCATAGCCTTTGTCAAAGTAACATAGATAGAAAATACCCAATTTGAAAGATTAGGCCCAATTTTTGCTAATATAGAATCCGATTTCAATTTATCGGATCGGCCAATACCAGCATTTGGAAATTTTATCCAGATACCGCGTCTTTATTTTGCCTGCCATACTGGTAGTGCTGCTCGGTATTGCCTTTTCCCGGCCACCGCAGGATAGCCTCTCCACATCCGCC
>JAFDYP010000145.1 GCA_018267355.1 Bacteroidota bacterium | reverse complement strand
TCTGGATATCCTGCGCTGTGCTGAAGTCTATGGTGAGCATAGACCACAAAGATACAGCTTATCTGATCAAGGTCACTGTACCCTTATTATTAGCCGTGTAGCCATCTATATAGGATACTTTCAGGACGTACACATATACGTTTGGCTCCATCATTGTACCCTTGTAGCTGCCATCCCAGCTGAAGTTGATATCATTGGACGAGTAGACGAGTTCGCCCCAGCGGTCAAAGACATTCACCTCTACAAAGCGCCATGCTTTCTTATTGCCGTATATCTCCCAGCCGTCATTGATGCCGTCATTGTTTGGCGTGAAGGCATTGGGTACATAGAGCTGGTGCTCAGAGCGCACGGTCACGATAGCGGTAGCATCAGATATACAACCACTATCACTCACTGCATGCACCGTATACTGGGTGGTATGTATCGGGCTGGCTGTAGGCGTGGTGCAGTCCGAGCAGCTCAGGTAGCTATCCGGATCCCAGGTGAGATGCGCCAGTGTACCACTGCCTATGAAGTCTACATTCAGTATCACGGTCTCGCCCTGATCTATGGTCACTGTATCCGGTGAGATGCGCACGATAAAGGATGAGTCTATCTGCACGTGGAAAGTACTATCTATCATACAGCCGCGCGAGTCGGTCACGGTGAGGCTATAGTAGCCGGAGTCAAGGCCTGCTATATAGTTGCTGGTATTGCCATCGTTCCATATGTAGCTGTAGCCAGGTGTACCACCGGTCACAGGTACGAAGATATAGCCATTCTTCAGCGGACTGCAGAGCACGTCTTTCACCTTAGGTGTCATCACCATCGGATTGGCCGGAGCTACTACTGCAGTGGCTGATGAGGTACAGCTATTGGCGTCTGTCACCGTCACGGTATAGCTACCGGCCTGGAGGCCTGACACACTACCGGAGCTGGACGAGAGCGGTGCAGCCCACTGGTATGTATAGCCCGGCGTACCACCGGATGGCACTACGGTGATAGAACCATCACTATCTCCCGGGCATGAGATAGAGACAGGCGTGAGTACCTCTGTGACTGGTGTCGGCTCAGTCATCACGATATTGGTCTCTACATGCGTACAGCCGCGTGAGTCGCGGATGGTGTCCGCATAGGAGCCTGCGGCAAAGTTGCAAGGGTTAGCGGTATTGTCACCATTGGACCAGCTGTGGGTGTAGGGTCCTGTGCCACCGGCTGGTGTCACATTGATACAGCCATCGCTGCTGCCGGTACACTTGGTAGGTGTCACGGTGTAGGTAGCGGTGATAGGCTGCGGCTCAGTGACTACGCTATCAGCCGGGCCGAATACCTGACAGTTATTGGCATCGAGAATATAGACAGTGTACACGCCCGCAGGTATATTATTGATAAAGCTATCCGTCACGCCGTTAGGATTATGATTGTATGACCAGGCATACGTGAACGGACCGAACTGCCCGCCGCCTACGATATTGGCTACGATAGCTCCATCGCTGCCACCATTGCAGGTCACATTTGTGATCGTAGTGGTGTAGCGGTCCTTTGGCGGTGCATTAGGTACTGTGATAGCGTATGTAGTGGTGCATCCGTTGGCATCTTTTACCGTCACGGTGACCACCCCAGGATACTGGCCGGTAAAGTGCCCGCTGGCCTGCCATGTGGTGCCACCGTCAGCAGAATACTGATAGCCTGCGCCCGGCGTACCGCCCGATGCCGTGACCGTAAAGGTACCGTCGCCACCATTATAGCAGCGTGGCGCAAAGGAATCTAACGGCGCTAAGACGATCTGGGTCGGTTCATGGATCGTATCTGTCAAGTTCACAGAGCAGCCCTTGCGGTCCAGCACGGTGATATGGTAGGTATTTGCACAGAGCGAGTTGAATGAATCGGGCTGGTAGTACACCAGTCCATCTAATGAGTAGGAGTAGTTTGGCGTACCGCCGCTGGCTGTGATCTGCACCATGCCATCGCAGAGTCCGTGGCAGCTCGCATCGCGCTGGGCACCGATCACCGCAGTGAGCAGAGGCGGCTCTATGATAGTAAAGTTCACAGTGTAGGAGCACTGATGTGCATCATAGATGGTCACGCTGTGTGGGCCTGCGGCCAGGTTGAGGAAACTATCTGCCGCCTGGGTGGGGCCTGTACCATCCAGCTGGTATACGTACGCCTGTGTGCCACCCGTAGCGCTGATAAAGACCTTGCCATCTGTACCACCGTGGCAGGAGATGCTGTCAGTAGTAGCAGTAGCGGTGAGCTGTGCCGGCTGTGTGATCACTGTGACCACCGTATCGCGGCAGCCGGTAGCATCAGTCACGTAGGCGGTGTAGGTAGCAGCGGGCAAGTTGTCTGCTATGCTGTCTGTATTGGCAGGAGTGACGCCCGGCCATGAGTAGGTGTATGGATAGGTACCGCCTATCACACCGAGCGTGATGGCACCGTCACTGAGGCCGTAGCAGCTGACCTGCGTAGTAGATATCGTATCTGCCGCGAAAAGCGGAGGCTGTGTCAGCGTGATGTGCAGCGTGTCATAGCACCCATGCGCGTCATACACGCCCACTATATGTACACCTGCCGTGAGGTTATTGAAGGTGCCCGTAGGCTGCGGAGTAGGTATGTCTATACCATACAGGTATGGCCCCGTACCACCCGATGCGCTCACCACTATCTGGCCATCGTTGCCGCCATAGCAGGAGATATTGTGCGTACTGACGAGCGAAAGAACAAGTGGTGTAGGCTGAGTAATGGTCGTGTCATCTGTAGCAGAGCATCCATTTGCATCATGTACAGTAACTGAGACGCTGCCTGCACAAAGCCCGGTAGCTGTGCCTCCTATAGCCCCCGTGCTCCATGTATAGCTGTATGGTGGCGTACCGCCAAATCCTGATGCACTTGCATCGCCATTGCATTGACCACTACAGCTATCATTATGCGCACCAGTGAAGCGAACCGTGAGCACGGTAGGCTGCGTAATAGTGGCAGATACCGTAGCTGTACAGCCCAGCGCATCTGTGGCTGTGACACGGTAGGTACCTATGCACAAGCCTGCATCAGACGGGCCTGTCGTACCGGCATTGCTCCAGATATAGCTGTAGCCTGAGGTGCCGCCTGAGGCCGTGGCTGTGAGTACTCCATTGCACTGACCGAAGCAGCTGTCATTGATCTGGTTTGCTATAGAGGTAGTGAGCTGTGTAGGCTGCGTGATGGCACTGCTATCCGTCTTGGTACAGCCCAGTGAGTCTGTGACGGTGACGCGGTACATGCCCACGCAGAGATTGCTGTCGGTGCGGCCTGCAGCGGGTATATTGCTCCAGTGATAGAGGTAGGGCGCCTGTCCATTGGTCACATTAGCCGTGAGGCGGCCATCGCATTTATTATAGCAGCTGTCATTGATGGTAGTGAAAGTGATCGACATAGGCAGCGAGTTGCGGATGGTGGTGCTGGCTGATGCCGTACATCCGTTTGCATCTGCTACGCTGATGGTATACGTGCCGGGGCACAGGAGGCTATCGCGGGTGCCGGTATAGCCATTGCTCCAGAGAAATGTATAGGAACCGGTACCACCCTGACCGTCACCACGGGCGTAGCCGGTACACTGACCCGGGCAGCGCGGGCTCACGCTATCCAGTATCACGGCGAGTAGCTGTGCGGGCTGTGTGAGTGTCACCGTGGCTGATGAGGTACAGCTATTGGCATCAGTGATCGTCACAGAGTAGCTGCCGATACAGAGGTTATTGAAGCTATCAATATTGGCCGCGCTGTGTGCCCAGTGATAGGAGAAAGGCCCCGTACCACCTATTGCTTTTACCTTGATGGCACCATTGCATTGGCCGTAGCAGGATGGCTGGATCACTTTGGTGAAATAAGCCTGTACACTGCCATTGGCACTGATAGAGGTAGAGGCGGATACGGAGCAGGTAGTACCCTGAGGTGTCACCGTGACCGTATAGGTGCCGGCAGGTTTATTGCTGATGGTCGCTGCATTCACCACCGGTGTCGTATTCCACGCATAGGTGTAGGTGCCCGATGGGCTAGGGAAGACAGTAGCGCTGCCTGTAGCACCGCACGCTGCCGGTGTGGTAGTGAAGGTCAGCGTAGGTGGCAGCTGCTTGGTAATGGTGATAGCTGTATCTGCATTGCAAAGGCCGCGTGGGCTATAGGCAGTAGCGAGATAGGTGGTGGTGACCTGTGGCGCTATATATACATCAGAGCCGGTAGGATTGCTGACACCCGCTACAGGTGCCCATGAGTAGGAGCTACCGGTGCCACTGAGTATGATGTGGACGCTATCTCCCGCGCAGAAGCTGGTAGGACCCGTATAGCCGATAGTAGCATTAGGCTCTACCAGTATATAGGCCGTATCCCATGGCGACCAGCCGCAGCAGCTTGTCTTGATACGTGCTACTATCTGGAAAGTGCCCACAGTATTAAACGTGAGCCCGGTGAGGTTTTGGACATTGGCCCCGTAGTAAGTATTAGGTGTAGTAGCTCCGCCAAAGTTCCACTGGAATGTATCGCCGGAGGCTATCTGTATATTGAAATTGGCATTAGAGCCTTTGCACACCCAGAAAGTATCTGTATGCAGCACCGGCGCTGATGACTGGATCACCGGCACAAAGGTAGACTGGTTGAGCGCGATATTTACAAAGCCGCTATATGTATTGGCATTGTACACTATATCCTTGCGGCCTGTGGTAGTATACTGCGTAGTGATAGATGCACCTGTGCCTGATGGTACAGTAGCGCCTGTGCCTGTATTCCAAGTGCCTGATGCGGCAGATGAGAGTACATCATCATGATTGGTACAGGAGATATCCTGAG
>JAFDYP010000144.1 GCA_018267355.1 Bacteroidota bacterium | reverse complement strand
TATGTCGCCGCTGGTACGCTTTACAGTGTAATTAGTGCCTACCCCATCTGCATACTTCACAGTCCATGGCTGCCCATCTACGAAGTAATTTTGCATGCCTTCCGAAGTGACTTTGATCGTAAACTGAATGGTCAGTGTGGTACCAGAAATATTGAAAGTGACATTTTGAGGATTGTAGTAAGTAATGAGCTGTGGCACCATGGTGGCCAGTGCAGTTTTGATAGAGTCGGGATAGGCGCTTAGGTCGGTAGTGGCTCCATAGGTCACCATACCATTGGAGTTGCTGATGATTTTCACTGTAGTGCCGGGCAGGCTAGTGCCATTGACAGTGAAGTATACATTGGTCACACTGTCTTTTTGTGTTAGCGGGATATTGGTGTCGCCCGTCAATACGTTAGGATCATTTTTCTTGCAACCCGGCGAAGAAACCAGGAAGAGAGATACGCCAGCCAAAATGGCAAAGCGTAAAAGGTAGTGATGTATGTGTTTCATAATGTGATTTTAAGTACAGCAAAGTTGGAGCAGGATACCCGTATAAAACATGATGATGATCAATACAGTAGTTGAGATAACCACATATGGCCAGAGATCATTATGTAGAAATTTGCCGGATATAGGCTAATGTAGCCCTGCGGCTGGCAACTACCTGTTATTTCGGATTATGCCTTTGCTGGCAACCTCGATTTGCTGCGATGTGTATGGGCCGGAATGGATTGACGCGACAGGTAAATGATCGTAATATGGGCGCTCCATCGGCACTCATTCTTTATGACGTATGTAGCGTCGCTTAGCGCCTGCTGCAGCAGCGGATATGATTAATGAAGTAGGGGCTAGGTTGTTTTCCTGTAGTTGAGCACAGCCCAGGTATTCAGTACCACACCCAGCGCAAAGACCGCACCCAGATGAGGCAGCACATCAGGCCAGGTACTACCTTTCAGGACGACCATACGCATGACCTGTGCGAAGTGACTGATAGGACTGATATAGGCCAGTGCCTTAGCCCACTCCGGCATACTATCTATCGGCGTAAAAATACCGCTGATAAAATTGAAGATGAGTACAAAGAAGAATGCCACCGATACCGCCTGCTGCTGCGTATCGGAGTAGGTAGAGATCAGCAAGCCCGCACCGAGTAGCGTGAGCAGGTACACCGCCAGAAATCCATATAAGAGCGGGATGCTGCCCACAGGTACGATGCCATATACCAGCCGCGACACGATCATACCGATCGTAAACACGATCATGCCCAGGCACCAGTATGGGATCAGTTTGCCCAGCAGGAAATGATACTTGCGGATAGGAGTCACATTGATCTGCTCTATGGTGCCTATTTCTTTTTCGCGGACTATATTCAGCGAGGCGGAGAAGGCACCGATACCTGTGAGCAGTGATACCATGAGGCCCGGCACCATAAAGAGAAAATAGCTCATGTACGGATTATACCAGTTATTGGTCACTACATCTATGGTCTGCGCCTCAGCAAAGTGCCCCGGCTGTTTCCACTGCATCTGGATATCCTGATTAAAGTCGCGGATGAGGGCACCCAGGTAGCCGCTCCCTACTCCGGCCTTGGTGCCGTTGATGGCATTTACGGCCAGGTATAGTTTGTCATGGCTTTCTCGCACGAGATTGTCTTCAAAGCCCTGAGGTATTTCTACAATGATGTCAGCTTTATTTTGCTCTATGAGGTGCATGGCATCATCATAAGAGGCGCTATACGGAGCAGCCTTGAAGTAGATGGATGAGTAAACGCGGTTGATGAGCTTTTGTGAGTAGGTAGAGTGATCGTGATCTACAAAGGCTACGTAGATGTTTTTTACATCATAGTTGGCGGCCAGCGGCATCAGTATGAGCTGGATGATAGGAGCAAAGACGATGGAGAAGATGATCGACTTGCTGCGAAATATCTGCTTGAACTCCTTCTGGAGCAAAAATTTAAGTGTTCTCATGCAAGGCGGATTTTAAAGCTTCTCAAATTGATCACCACCAGTACTGTAGTGATAAAGGCCAGGATCAGGGTCTCTTTCCATATCGACATAAAGCCAAGGCCCTCCAGCATCACAGCTTTGACTATGACATAATAGTAGTGCGAGGGCAATGCATAGGATAACGCCTGCATAGGTAGCGGCATATTCTCTATGGGAAACATAAAGCCCGTGAGCAACATGGTAGGCAGCATGAGACTCATCTGAGAGGTCATCATAGCGGCCATCTGTGACTCGGCGCGCACTGATATGAGTAGTCCCAGCGCGAGTGATGAGATAATGAAGAGCGTACTCTCCAGAAACAAGAGCAATAGGCTACCCTTGATCTCCAGGTGCAGTAGCACCACGCTGAGTACGAGTATAGTGATCAGATTGATGATGGAGACGATGAGGTAAGGGATCACCTTAGAGATGATCAGCAGGAAAGGCCGGATAGGCGATACCAGCAGTATTTCCATCGTGCCCAGTTCCTTTTCTTTCACGATAGAGATGGAGGTCATCATGGCGCAGATCAGCATGAGCACAAGCGCCATCACACCCGGCACAAAGTTGGGCGCACCCAGCAGCTCAGGGTTATAGAGCATCTTGACCTCAGGCGTGATCAGGTAGGGTACTTTGGTCTGTTGTGCTTTCTGTGCCTGGTAGTCGGTGATGATATTATTCAGATATGAAGTAAGTGTAG
>JAFDYP010000143.1 GCA_018267355.1 Bacteroidota bacterium | reverse complement strand
TCCATCCCGGCCTGTTGCATTTTGAAAAACAGATTGGATGTGTTTGAAAAACTACGTCAGCTGAAAATAGATATCCCGCTACAAGGTTTGCCTTTCGTGGTAAAAGTGGATGGAAATCCTGTTTTACAAGGAAATTTTTGGACAGCGATCTCATCATTCTCTCCACCGGAGGGGGTTGTGATTGAAAATATTCAGAATAAGAAAAATGAAATTCGCCTACTTCTTTTCTCGTATCCAAAGGTAGATCAGCGCCGGTCTGCTCCATTACTGGAATGCCTCCATAATTCTAACAGACTTAAATGAAGCCGGGATATAGAAAATATCTGTAGTAAAAGTGTATTCTCATTTTAACTTTGTAGTACAATACGCACCATGCCGAGTTTTGATATAGCCAGCAAAGTAGACCCACAGGTGGTAGAGAATGCTATCAATGTGGCAAAGAAAGAGATACAGAACCGCTACGATTTCAGCGGGTCCAATACGTCTATAGATTTCAATAAGAAAGAACTATCCATGCATATCCTGACCGAGACGGAGATGCGTATGGATACGATCATGGATATCATCGTAAACCGCGGCATCAAGCAGGGCCTCGACCCGCGCAGCTATGATCAGAGCAAAGAGGCCTACACACAGGGCACAATGCTGAAAAAGGACCTCAAGATGAAGAACGGCCTCGACAAGGAGGCAATGAAGAAAATAGCCAAGGCAATCAAAGATGGTGGGCTGAAAGTACAGGCATCACAAATGGACCAGATCGTGCGCGTCACGGCCAAGAAGATAGATGACCTGCAAGCTGTAATGGCAGATCTGCGGAAACAGGACTTTGGTTTCCCGCTACAGTTTGAAAACATGAAAAGCTAACGCTGGTGGCTGCTGGCAGGTGACTGATGGCAGTAATACAACTTTTATTATCTCAATACGCAATACTCAATACTAAAAACAATGGGCTTTCTGGATCAACTAAAGCAGCTCAATGAGCTGAAATCAAAAATGGATGAGGTGAAAAACCGCCTGGATACGATCACCGTATCAGAGGAGAATAGCTTCATCAAGGTGACTGTCAATGGCAATCGCAAGGTGACGGATATACAGATCAAGCAATCTGCCAGCAATGATGAACTGAGCGATCATCTGGTCAATGTGCTGAACGAAGCCCTGGCCAAAGCTGACAACCTGATGCAAAGCGAGATGAAAGGGGTAATGCCTAATATACCGGGGCTAGGATAGAATGGATACCAAAACAATAGATATAGCCAATATCATACTCATGATCGTATCGTGCGTAGCGGCTTATTTATTGCCGTTTGAGCTATTCCTTTTTTCCTATGCCGTACTGGGCCCGCTACACTACCTGACCGAGATTTCCTGGCTACACAAGCGTGATTACTTTGCCACAGGCAAGATGGACTATCTGGTCTTCATACCTCTTTGCGTGCTGCTAACACTCATGGTAGTAACCAATACACAAGGAGAAGAAGCTGCGCGCTGGTCTACCAATTTGATATTTATCTGCCTCGTAGCCGCGCTAGGTATGGTGGTGCTGGAGAGTTGGTTTTACAAGCTGATCCTCGTTTTGGGCGCATTCATAGGAGGATATATCATCAGCTCCGCACATGGCGTACAGCTGGCCTTCGGCATGTACCTGCCTACACTGGTACATGTGTTTCTTTTCACCGGTTTATTCATCATTTACGGTGCGCTGAAAAATAAAAGCGTGCTGGGCCTGCTGTCAGTACTGGTGTTTGTGGGCTGTGGTGTCAGCTTCTTTGTGTACCATCCCACTATTTCATGGTATCAGGTACACCCCTATGCCCAGCGCAGCATTACGGGCATCCGCTTTGACGGGCTGGTGGCCTCTTTTGCCCATCTGCTCAATATGGATCATGGCACATTCAAGAGCTTTGAGGATTTTGTCTTCCACTCCGTGCCCGGCCAGAGCGTGATGCGCTTCATCGCCTTTGCATATACCTATCATTACCTCAATTGGTTTTCCAAAACCTCGGTGATCAAGTGGCACAAGGTGCCCGCCCGATACCTGGTGATAGTAGGTATACTCTGGGTGATCAGTGTGGGCCTTTATGCCTATGACTATATGCTGGGTCTGGAGGTCCTCTTCCTGCTGAGCATGCTGCATGTCTTTATGGAGTTTCCGCTCAACTACCGCTCTATCATAGGTATAGGTGAGGAGCTAGGCCTGAAAGTAAAGCTGCCTAAGCCAGCCATGGCACAGCCCGCTACTGCTGCTCCGGTCAAAAACAGGAAGGCGAAATAAGCGCGAAGCCACCTTGTCAAAAAAACAAAATCGCCTTCCACCCGGTTAATTATTTGGTAGTTTTATACTCCCTGATCTGTACATCAAATGAGAATCTTTTTTGCAGCACTATTAGCATCTGTCACTTCTATTGCATCCGGAGAGGGAGTGCATATACATGGTCGGTTTAATGTGAATGGAGGCAATATGCCGCCGGTGGTGGTCATGCATAATGCGGGTGAAGATGGCAATGATCTCTCTGCCGTGGTCAAGGATGGCTCTTTCAGTATAGATGTACCAGTGGCGGCACCGGCCCTTTACAATGTCAGGCTGGGGCGTTCGTCTTATGACCTGATGCTCTCACCACGCGACAAGGATATTTCCATTGAAGTTGCTGTAAAAGATGACCAGGTGGCGGATGTAAAGGTCACACCTGATGCTGAGAGCGAGGCGTACAAGCGGTTCTACGCCATGATGAAGCTCAATGACAGCAAAATGGAAAAACACTTTCGCCAGTGTGAGGGTGCCGGCTGTGAGCAGGATATGCATGACTTGCTGCTGGACTATAGAGACGACCTGAACGATATTCGCAAACGCTATCCCGGCACCTATGCCGCTGACGTGCT
>JAFDYP010000142.1 GCA_018267355.1 Bacteroidota bacterium | reverse complement strand
TCTGTACTGCTTGGATTCGTGTACGCGCGGTCAGCAGGTACTACAGACTCTGTGAGCATAAATATTTGGGATGCCAACGGTACGAATGGCCTGCCAGGCACTGTACTGGGTACGGCCAAGGTAGCGATGAGTACTGTGATGACCAATGTGGCTAACAGCCGGTTCACACAGGCTACCTTCTCATGTCCTGTAGCCACGGGTAGTACTTTCTACGTAGGCTTTAACATAAACTATGTGGCAGGAGATACTATCTGGATGGGTACGACTTCATATTTCAATAATGCGAACCACCCATACCAGGGATATGAATTGAACTATATCAATGCTACCACCAGCCAGTGGGCTGCAGTAGATAGTGACTGGTTCCCTTTCAGCTATTACATTTTCCCTGTGCAATGTACACAGACTGCCCCTACGGCAGCATTCACTGCTAACAAGACATCCCTTTGCGTAGGTGACTCGGTGCGCTTTACGGACCAGTCTACAGGGTGCCCTTCGGGATGGTCCTGGCAGGTGACAGGTCCTGCGAATATGGTAGCATCGGTCAAGAATCCAACCTTTACGTTTAATACCGCAGGCACATATTCTGTGACGCTGACCGCCTCTAATGCTGGCGGTAATAATGCCCATACACAGACATCATATATTACGGTGCGTGCTGCTCCGACAGATTCTATGAGCAGTGTAGCCGTGAGCTGCTATGGAGGTAGTACAGGATCTGCTACTGTGACTGCCACAGGAGGCACTTCTTATACATACCTTTGGGCGCCGGGTGGGGCTACGACTGCTACCATCAGCAATAAACCGGCCGGTACCTATACAGTGACTGTGACCAGCAATTATGGCTGCTCGTCTACCGCATCTATCACTATCAGTCAGCCGTTTAGCGCCCTGGCAGCGTCTACATCTGCCACCAGCGCCTATTGCGGCAATAGCAATGGCTCGGTAAGCGTTACCGCCTCCGGAGGCAACGGTGGTTTCACTTATAGCTGGAGCCCCGGTAGCTATACTACCTCCAGTGTGAGCAATCTGGCAGCAGGTACCTACACTGTGACGGTCCGTGATTCCAAAAGCTGCAGCGTGACTAGTTCTGTAGCGGTGACCAGCCAGACAGCTACCGTCACTATCAGCTTTAGCAATACCAATAGCACCTGCGGTCAGACAAACGGATCCATAGTAGCGACCATAAACGGATCTAGCAACGGAGCGCATTATCACTGGAGCAATGGTGATACGACAGGCTCTATCACAAATGTGGCTGCCGGTATCTATACAGTCACTATTACAAACGCGTTGGGCTGCTCAGCCTCCAAGTCTGATACCCTGCGCTCTACCACCGGCGCTACTGTCACTACGAGTACGACACCTGTGAGCTGCAACGGTGGTAATAATGGCACGGCTACGGCTACCGCCACTGGTACGGGTTCATTTACCTACGCATGGAGCGGGGGAGGCTCTACAGCCACTATCTCCAATAAGGCTGCAGGCACCTATATCGTGACAGTCACCGACGGCAACGGCTGTCAGACTACAGCTTCGGCTACTATATCACAGCCGACAGTGCTCACAGCCAGCACTACCTCTACAGCTGTGATCTGTACCACGGCTGGTACAGCTACTGTGACCGGCTCAGGTGGTAATACAGGTGGCTATACTTATCTCTGGAGTAACTCGCAGACTTCGGCTACAGCTACTAACCTGTCTGCAGCTACTTATACAGTGACAGTAAAGGATAATAAGCAATGCTCAGCCACTGCGTCGGCGACGGTAGCCAACCAGTCTACCACTCTCTCTGTATCTCTGAGTAAAACAGATGCTACATGCGGCAATAGCAATGGAAGTGTGACAGCCAGCACTACGGCTACAGGTATCACTTACACATGGGCTCCCGGTGGGTCTCATGCCACCTCACTGTCTAACGTCGCGGCGGGTACCTACAGTGTGACGATCACAAATACTAACGGATGCTCTGCCAGCGCTACTATCAATGTGCAAAACTCAAACGGTGCTAATGTCACCACCGCCTCTGTACCTGTCACATGTTATGGAAACTCTAATGGAAGTGCCAGTGTGACAGCCACAGGTGGCTCTGGCAGCTACACCTATACGTGGGCACCTGGTGGTGCTACTACGGCTAGTATCACCGGCAAACCGGCGGGTACCTATACCGTCACAGTGAGTGATGGTACGGCCTGCCCGGCTACTGCATCAGTAGTGATCGGTGGGCCATCTGCAGCCCTCTCGGCCACTGTGAGCGCCACACCTGTTATCTGCAATACATCAGGTACAGCTACGGTGACGGCTACCGGTGGTAATACGGGAGGCTACACCTATATCTGGAGCAACGCCCAAACCACTGCTACGGCTACGGGACTGACGGCAGCCACCTACACTGTGACAGTGAAGGACAGCAGGCAGTGCTCCGCTGTGACCTCCGTAGCTGTGACTAATCAATCTCCTACACTGACCGTGTCTGTGAGCAAAACGGATGCAAGCTGCGGCGGTAATAATGGTACTGCCGCTGCGACTACTACGGCTACCGGCGTCACTTATGCATGGTCTCCGGGAGGAGCTACGACCAGTACACTCAGCAATCTGGCTGCGGGTACCTACACTGTGACCATTACTGATGCCAACGGCTGCAGTGCCTCTGCCTCTGCTACCGTTGGTACTACTGCAGGTCTCAGTGCAAGTGTCGCATCTCATACGGATGCTACCTGCCACGGAGGCTCAGACGGTACAGCTACAGTATCAGCCACCGGTGGTACTGGTGGCTACACATATGCGTGGAGCAATGGGAATAATACTGCACAGGCTACCGGACTGACGGCTACTACCTATGTAGTGACAGTGTCTAACTCCGGCTGCTCTGCTACAGCCAGTGTTTCTATTTCAGAGCCTACCTCTGTGTCTGTGACGACCAGTTCGTCTCCGGTCATCTGTACTACACAGGGCACGGCTACTGCCAGTGGCTCCGGAGGCAGTGGCTCTGGCTACACATACCTGTGGAGTACCAGCCAGACCAGCCAGACTATCACAGGCCTGGTGGTCGGTAGCTATACTGTGACTGTCAAGGACGGCCATAACTGCTCAGCTATCGCCACAGCCAATATCACACAGCAAGCGTCTACTCTGACGGACTCTGTGCATGCCACTACGTCTACTACTGCTACGTCCAATAACGGTAGTGCTACTGCCTATGCGGTAGGTGGCGCTCCAAACTATACATACGTATGGAATAATAATCAGACGACGCAGACGGCCACCCAGCTCGCTCCAGGTACGTACACCTGCACTATCACTGATATGTATGGCTGTATGACCATAGCTACTGCCACAGTAGGAGTGGGGCCGAATGCCATAGTGGACATCGCCAATGATCTGCACTATACCGTAGCGCCAAACCCTGCTACTGACAAGTGCATGGTGACTATCGATATGAATGAGCCACAAGCTGTGGAGCTCGCACTGTCCTCACTGCTCGGTCAGCAGGTGTGGATCAAGGATCTGGGCCACACGCGTAGTGTATCTGAGCAGATAGACCTGCATGATCTGGCCGGTGGTGTTTATATCCTGAAGCTTAAAGCGGGGGATAGGACGTATTCTACGCGGTTGGTAAAAGAGTAAGCAGCTAATGATCTAATTGTAGAGGGCTTCCGATCGGAAGCCCTCTTTTGTTTATATCTATC
>JAFDYP010000141.1 GCA_018267355.1 Bacteroidota bacterium | reverse complement strand
TGTGTTTTATTTTAGATTAAACACTTGCCTCGTAATGGATTGTGGATAAGAATGTAGTGATATTAGTGCAAATTTGGTGCCATGCGCATACACTTCATAGCCATAGGAGGAGCCATCATGCACAGCCTGGCCATAGCCCTTAGCCGGCAGGGCCACACCGTGACCGGCTCTGATGACAAAATAGCCGATCCCGCCCGCACAAACCTTAGAAATCAGGGCATTTTGCCCGATTCTGAGGGCTTTTATCCCGAGAAGATCACTGCAGATATAGATGCTATCATCCTCGGCATGCATGCACGGATAGACAATCCTGAACTGCTCAGGGCGCAGGAGCTGGACATCCGCATTGATTCCTTCCCGCGCTTTATCTACGAGGTGTCGAAGGATAAAAGGCGTATAGTCATAGCCGGCAGCCACGGCAAGACTACCATCACCTCCATGGTCATGCACGCCCTGCACCACAATGGGATAGAGATAGACTATATGGTAGGCGCCAGGGTGAAGGGTTTTGACACGGGTGTCCGGCTCAGCACGACTGCGCCGGTCATCGTCATAGAAGGCGATGAATATCTCGCTTCTCCGCTGGAGCGTGAATCCAAGTTCATGTTCTATCATCCGCATATCGCACTCATCACTGGTGTGGCCTGGGATCATATCAATGTCTTTCCTGTATATGAGGGCTATGTAGACCAGTTCCGCAAGTTTGCCAATAGTGTGGAGCCGGGCGGGGCTATCACGTGGTACGAGGGCGATGCCGAGCTACAGCAGATATTTGCCACTTATTCTGGTCCTGCGCGTGCGTTTCCGTATGATACCTCCCGCTACGAAGTGCGAGATAACAAGTGCTATGTAAAAACAGACACGGCTGAGTACCCGATGATCATCTTTGGCGCACATAACATGCAAAACCTGGAGGGAGCCCGCCGTGTCTGCGCCGAGATGGGCTTGACGGATCATCAGTTCTATACTGCTATGGGTAGCTTTGAAGGGGCGGCAAATAGACTGGAGAAACTAGGAGAGAGTATGGAGACGGTAGTCTACAAGGACTTCGCACACTCACCCTCCAAGCTGAAAGCTACCGTCAACGCCATGAAGGAACAATACCCTCAGCGCCGCCTCGTATCTGTGATGGAGCTGCACACCTTTAGCAGTCTCAATAAAGACTTCCTCAGCGAGTATGCGGGTGCCATGGACCGCGCAGATGTAGCGGTCGTCTTCCTGGATGATGACGCGATGAGGCTAAAACAAATGCCACCACTGGATCACGAGCTGGTGCGAACTTCATTCGGCAGAGGAGACCTGCGAATATTTACTTCTAAGGATGAGTTGCGATCCTATCTGCTATCACAAAAATGGCCGCAAAGCAATCTCCTGCTTATGACCAGCGGTCAGTTTGGAGGGATGGATGTGAAAACGCTGACAAGCGCAGTATTAAATTAGTGGTCCTACTTAGACAAACTGCCACTAGGCTCTACATGCGGCGTATGTTCCTTTGCAGACAGATACCTCTCTGTCTCCAGTGCTGCCATACAGCCTGTACCGGCAGCAGTCACCGCCTGGCGGTATACTTTGTCCTGCAGGTCACCGCAGGCGAAGACACCCTCTACATTGGTCTCTGTGCTACCCGGCACAGTGATCACATAGCCCTGGTCATCCGTATGGATAAATTCTTTGAAGACATCTGAGTTTGGCTTGTGGCCTATCGCTACGAAGAATCCCTTGACAGGTATCTCAGTCTTCTCGTGCGTATCGCAGTTCTTGATGCGTACAGCCTCTACCACATGCTCACCAAGTATCTCGTCTGTCTGGCTATTCCAGTATACTTTGATATTCGGAGTAGCGAGTACACGCTCCTGCATCACCTTTGACGCGCGCATCACATCGCGGCGTACGATCATGTGTACCGTAGAGCAGATCTTAGACAGGTAGAGCGCCTCCTCGGCAGCAGTATCACCTGCACCGACTATCGCTACTTCCTGATTTTTGTAGAAGAAACCATCACACACCGCACACGCACTCACGCCTGATCCGTTCAGTCGCTTCTCAGACTCCAGCCCCAGCCACTTAGCCTCCGCACCGGTAGCCAGTATCACAGCATCTGCCTCCAGCTCTACCGTTTCGTCTATCCATACCTTATGAGGCGGGTGCTCATTAAACTGCACCTTGGTAGCCATACCAAAGCGGATATCCGTACCAAAGCGCTCCGCCTGCTCCTTAAAGTCATTCATCATCTCAGGACCGAGGATACCCTTAGGGTAGCCCGGATAGTTTTCTACGTCGGTTGTATTCATGAGCTGGCCACCCTGCTGCAGGCCGGTGTACATGACAGGCTTCAGCCCTGCGCGGGCAGCATAGATGGCAGCAGTATATCCGGCAGGACCGGAACCGATGATAAGGCAATGGATCTTTTCGCTCATAAACTATTAATTGTGACTATGGTTAGTCGTCTGTTGTCTTAAAAACTTACGTGGGGTCAAATATGGCGCAGAATTTTCACTCCGCTGATAGATTTTATCTAACGTGTAGAACCTGTGGAAAAATCGGAGGCACTGATAGATATCACCCTCCCTAGGATATCACACTGCTACCTCTGCAGCGATAGTAGGATGCGGATCATAGTTCAGCAGCTCAAAGTCCTCGTATTTAAAGTCAAAGATGCTTCTTACCGCTGGATTGAGTCTCATTTGCGGCAGCGGACGAGGCTCACGGGTCAGTTGCAGCTTGGCCTGATCAACGTGATTGCTGTATAAGTGCACATCACCGAAGGTATGGACAAAGTCTCCCAGGTCCAGATCGCAGACCTGTGCGATCATCATGGTCAGCAGGGCATAGGAAGCAATGTTGAAAGGCACCCCCAGGAAAACATCTGCACTGCGCTGATAGAGCTGGCAGCTCAGCTTGCCTTTTGTTTCTCCTTTTGCCTGATCAGGCGGCGCGACATAAAACTGAAACATCGTATGGCAAGGTGGCAGCGCCATCTGGTCTATGTAGGGCACGTTCCAGGCACTGATGATGTGCCTGCGCGAATCCGGATTTTTCCTGATCTGCTCGATCAGCTGTGATATCTGGTCTATGGTCTGGCCATTGCCGGCAGGCCAGGAGCGCCACTGCACACCATATACAGGGCCTAGCTCACCCCACTTTGCGGCAAAGGCTTCATCCGCCGCGATCTTTGCTGCAAATTCCTTGATCGTCTCTCCTGCAAAATCTGAACTCGCTTTGTATTTCGCATATGGCCAGTCATCCCAGATCCTCACGCCATGCTGGCAGAGGTAGCGGATGTTTGATTCGCCCTTGAGAAACCATAGCAGCTCATGTATCACAGCCTTGGTGTAGATTTTCTTGGTCGTCACCAGCGGGAACCCCGCCGTCAGATCAAAGCGTATCTGATCTCCAAAACAACTATAGGTGCCTGTACCTGTACGGTCTGACTTGTAGGCACCCTTGTCCATGATACGGCGGAGGAGATCGAGATACTGCTGCACGACTATTGATTTTAGGCCAAAGTACCCAAAACGGATACTATCAAGCTACAAAAATAATACACATCCCTGTAAAAGTCCTGGCACCGTCAGATTGGCGCAGTTTGTTATAGATTTGGCATTCAAAATTGCTCATAGCAATTAATGATAGCTTTAGCCGTCATTAGTGTATAGATTAAATACATTCTATCAGCCGCGTATCACATATCCTGCTCTGGCCTTTCGCCCGGATATTCCAGCCCATCACTGATATCCGAAACTATTTATATGATAGCAAGATCATTAAGTCTGCCTCCTTTGACCTGCCGGTGATCTCCGTAGGCAATCTGTCTGTGGGAGGCACCGGTAAATCACCGCATATAGAATACCTGATCCAGCTTTTGAAGTACAACTATCAGATAGGTACACTCAGCCGGGGCTATGGCAGAAAGTCGCACGGTTTTCAGGTAGCCGACCAGTCCGCCACTGCCGCCACCATGGGCGATGAGCCGATGCTTTTTCATGTCAAGCATCCCGAAGTCCTCGTGGCTGTAGCAGAGGAACGTGTCATAGGCATACCCAGGATGGTATCTATGCATCCCGCCCTGGATGTGGTCCTGCTGGATGATGCATATCAGCATCGCACCATCAGGCCGGGCCTGTCCATCCTCCTCACAGAGTATGATGCACCTTTTTGGCGCGATCATCCATTGCCCCTAGGCTGGCTGCGAGAGGCACGAAAGCACTACCACCGCGCAGATATCATTATTGTGACCAAATGCCCGGTGGATCTCTCGGAGGCCGAGAGGCAGCATATTTTGTCAGAGATCCGACCGTACCCTTATCAGCACGTCTATTTCTCGCATATAGAATACGGGCCGCTTTATCCGCTGTTTCGCACAGAGCAGCCTCAGCCACCCGTGGATATTCGCAATAGTGATATTCTCCTTGTGACAGGCATAGCCAGCCACGAGAAACTCAGGAAACACCTGGAGCTCACTGCCACCAATGTCTACCTGAATACCTTTAAGGATCATCACAACTATGATATCTATGATCTCGAGCGCATACGCGATACCTATCATAATATGACCGGAGGGCACAAGGTCTTAGTCACTACGGAGAAGGACGCTGTGCGGCTATGGCCCTTCCGTTCTTGGTTTTTGGAAAATAATATCCCAATATTTGTGCAGCCCATACGGGTAGCTTTTGCCCGAGGTGATGGCCCGCGGTTTGATGCAGATATCATCAGGTACATAGAGATCACCCGGGGCAGAAACATAGATCAAGAAATAAAATCACAGAATAGAATAGATGAGCGATCTGATCAGTAAGATTAAAGCAAGTGCAGACTATCTCAAGTCTAAAGTGGCAGGTGAATACGGATATGGTGTGATACTGGGCAGCGGCCTGGGCAATCTCACCGCGCAGATGGAGGTACACCACCAGATACCATATGGCGATATACCGGGATTTCCGGTTTCTACAGTAGAGGGGCATAAGGGGAGCCTTATTTTCGGTACGCTGGGCGGCAAGAATATAGTATGTATGAGTGGCCGCTTTCATTACTATGAGGGTTACTCTATGCAGGAGGTTACTTTCCCGGTGCGGGTCATGAAGTTCGTAGGTGTACACACCCTGCTGATATCAAATGCCTCGGGTGGTGTGAATGGCAACTTTGAAGTAGGCGACCTGATGATCCTCCGCGATCATATCTACCTACAGCCGGAGCATCCGCTGCGCGGCAGGAATGATGAAAAGCTCGGCCCGCGGTTCCCTAATATGAATGATGCCTATGATCCAGCGCTGGTAGAGATGGGTATGGCTATCGCAAAGGAAAACGGCATCAACTGCCATACCGGCGTATATGTAGGGGTGCAGGGACCGACGTTTGAGACGCCATCGGAGTATAAGTATTTCGCGCTGATAGGGGGAGATGCTGTAGGTATGAGCACGACACCTGAGGTAGTGGTGGCGCGCCATATGGATATGAGGTGCTTTGCCATATCTGTGATCAGTGATATAGGTTATCCTTTTGACAAGGCTGACCATGTATCGCATGCCTTTGTACTGGAGAAAGCCTCCGCGGCGGAGCCAAAGATGACCAAGGTGATCGTAGAGCTTCTCAAAAAAATATAAAAAATGCGGCGCCACATCTCATCGGGTGCTTTATGGGAGGAGCGTTTCGGCTACTCGAGGGCAGTCCGTGCAGGCAATATCATAGAGGTGGCGGGTACCACTGCCGTAGATGGTGAGACCGTCATCGGCGAGGGCAATATTTACGAGCAAACGAAGTTTATATTCCGCAGAATAGAAAGAGCACTGGAGGAGGTCGGTGGTACAATGGCTGATGTGGTACGCACCCGTATGTATGTCACAGATATCTCTCAGTCGGAGGCTGTAGGCCGTGCCCACGCAGAGTTTTTCGCAGCTATCAGGCCCGCAGCGTCTATGATCGAGGTCAGGGGCTTCATCGATCCGCGCCTGCTCGTAGAGATAGAGGTCACAGCAGTGCTCAGCCTATAGATGACATTTGCTACATTCGTACCCAGCCAAACGGTGACATTTTTTTGAATCCACGCCTTCCCCATATCGCTTTTATACTGTGTCTGATAGCATCGCTTTGGGCGGGTAGTACGTATGCCCAGGGCATAGCCGATAGTACGCGGCCTGTAGTAGATACACTGCCATACCGCAACTCTGTGGTACCGGCTTATAATCCCGACCATCACGATACGACCATCGCTCATATAGATAGCAGCCGCGCCAGACACAGCCGGTCTGTGCTGGATACCGTAGTAGTATCTCCGCATAGGGCTGCTGTGGCATCTGATACCGGTACCGGCCGGAGGCGCAGGTCTACGCTGAATGATACCTGGTACTATGGTCATGAGCCGGAGAGGCACTTCCTGATAGATTCTTCCATCTTCCAGATGCATAGATTCGACGTGGTCCGGAGGGACGGACCGGAATATTTTAACCTGGGTAATATGGGTACTGAGGCCTACCCGCTCGTATTCAGCCCCTCACCGTCTGTAGGGTTCAATATGGGCTTTCACCAGTTTGATGCTTACAAATACAGCAAGGATTCCATTCACTACTACCAGGTCATACGCCCCTACGCCGAGATATTCTATTCTTTGGGGATCAATAAGGACCAGCTCTTCAAAGGCCGCTTTGCCAATAGTCACAAAAACGGACTGATGTACGGCGTAGAGTTCCGTCGGATCAATTCGCCCGGTCAGTATACGAGGCAAAGGGCTATTGACAATGGATTCTCTCTATATGGCATCTACAATTCCAAAGACCACCAATGGGGTCTGGAGAGTGATCTGGTATACAACTCCTATCTGGTGCAGGAAAACGGAGGATTGGCGCGCGATATTATTTTCAAGGATTCTGCACTCTTTCAGAAAAGTCTCGCTCCTGTCAACCTGCAATATGCAGGTCTCCAGTATCGTGAGATCAGCTGGTACCTCAAGGGGACCTATGCGATAGGCAAAAAGTATAATGAACGGATAGACGATACCACGGTGCGTAGGGTGGTGCTCCCTGTTTTCAAAGTTTCCTACCAGTTTAATCTGGACTATAACCACTATCAGTATTTTGACCTCAAGGGGGA
>JAFDYP010000140.1 GCA_018267355.1 Bacteroidota bacterium | reverse complement strand
GCATGACAGGCTTTGAGCTACTGAAGAAACTAGCTACGCCGCCGCCCGCCATGATCTTTGTCACAGCCCATAGTCACTATGCCGTGCGGGCATTCAAGTTTGATGCCATAGACTACCTGCTCAAGCCTGTAGACATAGACGACCTGCAGGCTGCCCTGGCCAAATACAAGCGCACTCAGGCAGAACTCACTACTGATAAGGTTCGGCAGCTCATTGCCAATATTGACCACCTGTCAAGGCCTGCCGTGAGCCGCTTAGCGCTGCCTACTCAGGATGGCGTAGAGATGATCGCACTGGAGGAGGTCATCTATCTGCGCGCCGACCGCAACTATACTGTGATCAAACGGGAGGGCAAGAAAGACCTGATCGTAGCGCGCACGCTCGGCAGCTTTGAGGAGCTGCTCACACCGCCCCGCTTCATGCGTATCAATAAGCAGTACCTCATCAGCCTCGACAAAATAACGCGCTACGTACGCACCACCAGCCTCGCGCTCATGCAGGACGGCACTGAGATACAGGTCAGCCGCACACGCAAGGAGGAATTTCAGAACCTGATACGGGTCTGAGACGGTCCGTCTACACCTTTCTGGGTATAGGCCCGCAGGCCACAAACTGACGCAGGATAAACAGAATCCGACGCAGGATAAATACAGCCGCACGCAGGATAAATGTTCCCCACCCGCCTGTTGACAGACCCTACCTTTGGTATCAGCAAGGGAGCACAAATAGATGCTCTGTGCTACAGAGAGGAACGGTATCTGGAGACAGACCGCCTCTCTCTCGGATCAGATAACCGCTTTTGAACTTTCTCATGGACAGCGAAAGCTGTACGATGATGCATTGGGGGCGGCGTTACTTGGGGTGCGCCGCCTGCCTTTGCTTTCTCTGACAGTAGACCACAGGATCACAATATGGTAACTATCATATATAAAGGTAAGATCAGGAAAGTCCACGAGGCTGTGGACCGCGCCAATGCCCTGCTGGCAGATGATATGTTTTATCATGCTATCAGCTCCAGGGGTACCTTTGATATGTCAGACATATCGGCCGCTCATGTGGCCGAGCTGATCCGCACTACGGACCTTAGCATGCGCCTCATCACCTACATCGGTTCGCCGCGTGTACATGGCTATGATGACCGTGACAATCCGGACCTGATACACCTCAATATATTCCGTGCAGACTGGACCCTGAGCGGCATAGTCAATACCATGATGCACCAGATCGTACATGCCGTCAATGATGTGCACCGCCAGTATAATTTCAGCCACGGTGACCGCACCGTAGATGGCAAAGGAAACACTGCGCCCTTCTGGATAGGAAATCATGCTGAGCAGCGTATAGATGCAGGCACGGGCCTGTCGCAAGGGATGGTGCATGATGCCCATCCAGAGTCCCTGGCCATAGACACACTAGACTGACAAAAACCCCATTGTAAGATACCCGCAACAAGATAATTCATATAGCGTTAATCAAAATATACCTTCACTACTTAAAACGAATCAATGGAGATCACCAATCACTACAATATAGCACTGCTGGATGGAGACCTGCTCATCATAGCTCCGGCTCTGCCTGACAGCAGCTATGCTACACTGCCCGTCACACCTCAGTCTCAGCCAGCCGTGCCGGCTACCATCAGTGGTATAGCTGGCCGTATACACAGCCGTGAGGCAGAGATGCCGCACCTGTTCACTATCTGGAGTGACTGAGCCGACGGCATACTCCTCAGATATGCGCATAAATCCCTAGCTTCGCTGCGTCAAATCGTTCGCAAATGAAGTGTATCTGCGTAGGGCGCAACTACGGCGCACATGCCAAAGAACTCAATAACGCCATCCCCGAGGAGCCGATGCTCTTCCTCAAGCCACAGACAGCGCTGCTCAAAGACAATAAGCCTTTCTACATGCCTGAGTGGACCCACGACCTGCACTATGAGCTGGAGGTAGTGCTCAAAGTCTGCAAACAGGGTAAATACATAGATGAGAAGTTTGCGCACAAGTATTATGACGAGGTCACAGTAGGCATTGACTTTACGGCCCGCGACCTGCAGGCGCAGCACAAAGCAAAAGGCATGCCCTGGGAGATAGCCAAAGCTTTTGACAACTCTGCCGTGGTCGGTGCCATGCGTCAGATCTCCCGCCTGGGCAAAGCCGGCAGCTTTGACTTTCACATGCTGCTCAATGGTAAAGAGGTGCAGCACGGCAATACAGATGATATGATATTCTCCATCCCAAAGGTCATCTCATACGCTTCACAGTTTTTCACCCTGCAGGTAGGTGACCTGATCTATACCGGCACACCCGCAGGCGTAGGCGCCGTCAAAATAGGCGACAGACTGGAGGGCTTCCTGGAGGGAGAGAAACTCTTTGACTGCGAGATCAAATAAACGCAGGATACGACTATGTGGTGGATATATGCACTCTTATCAGCGCTCTTCGCAGCCCTCACGGCCATCTTTGCCAAGGTAGGCATCAAAGGTGTGAATACGGATCTCGCTACGGCTATCCGTACTGTGGTCATACTCATCCTGGCATGGGGCATCGCTTACTTTCGCGGTAGCGTGATCCATATCCATAGCCTCACCCGGCAGAACCTCTTCTTCCTCGTACTGTCCGGTATCGCCACCGGCCTTTCGTGGATCTTTTACTTCAAGGCCCTCCAGATGGGCAAGGTCTCTCAGGTAGCCCCGGTAGATAAGCTGAGTGTGGCTATTGCCATCATCCTGTCTGTCATATTTCTCGGTGAGGTGCTCACGGCCAAGGCCGCCATAGGCGCAGCCCTGATCATAGCCGGTACGCTGGTTCTGATCCTCTGAGCCGGCTTCGGTTCAAAAACGATTCCTGCGTCACTCGGTTTCAGAATATTTGCTCCATTTATTTTTTGCTACGCAGTTCCATTGCGCAGTGGCAGTCTATATTGCGCTTTATTACTTCATTAAATACATACACCTATGGCTGGTACTATCGGCAATACCAACGCGGCAAAATGGACCCGCGACTACACATGGTCATACCTCGACCGGATAGAGGACCTCGCGTGGGATGAATCCATCATCACGCTATCTCAGGCACTGCTCAGAGTGAAATGCTACAAGCAGCTCTGGTCCTACTGGAAGAAGAAGTGGGAGCAGGATGGCGACCTGATGGACCGCATCTACTATATAGAGGAGATCTTTTCCAATAAGCTGGAGGAGGGCGCCCTCTTTCGCCGGCTCAATCCTTCCGCCTGCTACTTCATATTGCGGCACAACTATGGCTACAATACCAAAGGTGAACGCGAGCTACCTGCCCACCTGCTGGCAGACCTGGAGGAGCCGGAGCCTGCGCCACAGCAGCAGACGCAGGCTACTGCTACTGATACACAGCCTGAGCTGACGCAGGCCGCCACCTTCACGCCTGCGCTGACAGGGGGCGATGGTGAGGTTATGGAGCGTGCCTCTCGTATACGCAGCGCGGCTGTGCTGCATCATGAGCACTCCGGTGTGATGCAGCTACAGGAGTAGCACCCTTCACCGTATTTACTATACCGTATCCACGTGAATTTGCTACTTTAGCCATAGACTATATCATACTATATACTATGGCACTTCTCACCACAGACCTGAGTGACAAATACACTGACAAAGTACACGTGGCCGACCCGATCGGTTTCCGCGACTACGGGGGCCATAAACTCTTTCATGGGCAGATATATACCGTGAAATGCCACGAAGATAATAGCTATGTGCGCAAAGCACTGGAGGCAGACGGTACAGGCAAAGTACTGGTGGTAGATGGCGGCGGCTCCATGCGCTGCGCACTGCTGGGAGATATGCTCGGTGAGCTGGGCGTCAAGAATAAATGGAACGGGGTGATAGTCTATGGCTGCATACGCGACTCAGCAGCTATGGCGCAGCTCAGCATAGGTGTCAAGGCGCTGGCCACCCACCCGCTCAAGAGCAATAAGCAAAACGTGGGTCAGGAAAACATCAGGGTGCATTTCGCCGGTGTGGACTTCGCTCCCGGTGAGTGGGTGTACTGTGATGAGGATGGTATCCTGGTATCTCCCACAGAGCTATCACTCTGATCATGGCAGATAATACCAATAGATTCAGCGACCGGGTAGACAACTATATCCGCTACCGCCCCGGCTATCCGCCTGAGGTACTACTGTACCTGGAGCAGCAGACCGGCCTCGATGCCGGATGGGCCATCGCTGACATCGGCTCCGGTACAGGCATCTCCACCGAGATGTTTCTGAATAATAACAACAAGGTCTACGCCATAGAGCCCAATAAGGAAATGCGCGAGGCAGCAGACCGCCTGCTCGGTCATCATGCCGGCTATGTGAGTGTAGATGGCACGGCTGAGCATACCACGCTGCCGTTACAGAGTGTAGACCTGATCACAGCCGCTCAGGCCTTTCACTGGTTTGATCGTGCAGCCTTCAAAAAGGAGGCGCAGCGCATAGCCCGTGATGGCGCCTGGTATGCGCTGATATGGAATGAGCGCAAGGTGGCCTCCGGCTTTGAGGTAGCATATGAAGACCTGCTCATCCGCTATGCTACAGACTACACCACCGTAGATCATCGCAATATCAGCGAGGGCGACCTGCGCAGTTTCTTTGCACCGTCTGAGATGATAGCACAGACGTTTTACAATGAGCAGTTGTTTGACTACGAGGGTGTGAAAGGCCGCCTCCTCTCCTCCTCCTATGCGCCCAATGAAGGCCATCCCGGCTATGCGCCGATGCTCTCTTATCTCAGGGAGATATTTGACAGGCATCAGGCAGACGGCCGTGTAGGCTTCTCCTATGACTGCCACGTGTACCTCGCCCGGGTGTAGCACCGCACCGCAGGCTCCCGATCCCGTTATGGTCTATCGGCATAGCCGCATATAGTATAAATATACCCACCAGTACGGATAGGCAGACATGCCTGCGTACCCGACCTTTGTGGTAAATCAAAACTCTGACACCATGCGAAAATTTACACTACTCATGATCCTGATGGTAGCTGCCATAGCTACCTACGCTCAGCAGTGGGACTCACTGCCATGCCTCATCACCGGCACTGATACTGCCGGGTACATCTACCACATCACAGGTATCGGCAGTACGGTTTACTATTGCTCTGACAAGGGACTCTTTGCCAGCACTGACAATGGCGATACCTGGAGCAATAAGACCTTTGCTGCTACCAATACGGCAGGCAAGGCTATCCGCAGCGTATACTATGACGCTACGGGCAGCAAACTATACGCTGGCGGTGACTCTGCCCTATATGTCAGCGCTGACAATGGTACTACCTGGACCGTAGCCTACACCGTAGGAGACCGCGTGAATGATATCATCCGCAGCGGCAGCCGCATCCTGGTGGCTTATGGTGCCTTTGGCAGCGGCGGTGCGCTCTATACTGATGATGCCTTTGGTACCGTGATGCACACAGCAGATACGATGCCCAAAGATGTCTTTTACATAGACGGGACCAATACCTTTCTGGGCGGCCTCAATGGCGTTTACAAAAGCTCCGACAACGGCAGCACATGGACACTCGCCGGCACGGGCTTTCCTGCCAGCAGCCGCTTCTCCAGCATGGTAGCGCTGGGTAGCACCTACTTTGCCGGAGATGTATACGGCAGTGGCCTCTATATCAGCTCTGACAATGGCGCCACCTGGTCCAACAGGGACTCGGTAGTATTCCACGACTTCTGCCAGGTATTCAGTGTGGTGCAGACAGGCGGCCGCCTGGTACTCAGCATAGATGGCGCATGCAATAACAGCGACCCGATCAAGACCAGCACAGACGGCACCACGTGGAGCAGCTACCTGGGCAACCTGACCCCGGCATACTACTCCATGCTCGGCCTGAGCTCATCCGGCAATTGCATCTTCACCTTTTACCGCAACCGGAGAATGCCATTCCGGCTGTGCACATCCACGGGTATCCATGATGTGGCTGCAGCAGATGCCACTATCAGCCCAAATCCTGTCCATAGCACTGTGACCATTAGCACAGGCAACGGCAGCACAGCAGCCATCCGTGTGCTCAGTACTGCAGGCCAGCTGGTCAGTGAGCAGAGCACAGCTACCGGCACAGCGCGGATAGATATCTCAGGCCTGGCGGCAGGCGTGTACATCGTACAGGTGGTCACGCATGATCAGGTCCGGACCGGAAGGTTCATCAAAGAATAAACAGTCTCAGGCTTCCGATCTTCAGGAGATAATAAGCTTTGCCGGATAGCAATACCTTCTAGCTTTGTCGCATCATTCACCCTAAAACAACCACACCATGCGCAAAGTATTATTATCCCTGATGGTCGCGGCCCTGGCCACTGCCCTGCACGCACAGACCATAGAGAGCGGCAGCCACTCTACCACCAGCTATATCAAAAGCGACGGCACCATAGAGAATAGCAGCCACTCTAACTCGGGCTATATCAAAAGTGACGGCACCATAGAGAATAGCAGCCACTCTACCATAGGCTATATACGCAGCGATGGCACCATAGAAAACAGCAGCCACAGCACCGTAGGCTATGTCAAGAGCGACGGCACGATAGAAAACTCCAGCCACTCTACCATAGGCTACATACGTGGCGGTACCGTAGAGAATAGCAGCCATAGTACCATAGGCTATGCCAATGGTGTAAAGAAAGAGTGGGCCGCTGTGGTCTATTTCTTTTTCAAATTCTGAGAAAGACCCGGAGATTTCGCTTTCTGTTAAAAATGTCAGAAATTAGCCTCTGACGGGAAATCTCTGAACACCCTAAAAATAGTAAGACGGGGCAAGCTGAAAACCGTAAAGAGTAGGCGCTAACCTAAACCTCAACTAAATGAACAAAGCATTTAAATCTCTCGTAGTGATCCTGGCGCTGGGCGGCGTGATGATATCTACATCTTGCAAGAAGAACTCCGTAAATGGTCGTGTGAAGAGCACTACATCCACTACTACCGGTCAGAATCCGGTCACTACTACCTATAGCTATGATGGCCAGGGCCGGGTACTTACTATACAGGATAATTCAGGTACGGAATCTTATAGCTATGGCCCTAGCACTGTGACCGTGACCAACGTACAAGGCCAGACTACTATCTATACTTTGAATAATCAGGGCTATGCAGGCTCTGACAATCAGGGACTGACCTACAGCTATGACAATAGTGGCTACCTGACAGCTGTAGCAGCTCAGGGTGGCGGATCACAGACCAGCACCTATCAGAATGGTGACGAGCAGACCAGGACTATCGTGAGCAATGGTACTACTACTATCCTCTTTACCTATCTGACCAATACAGATTACAGGGATTATGGCAAGCACTTTCTGGGCAAGGGCAACTCCCATGTACTTAACAGTGTGACTGTGACCTCCGGCAATAATACTACTACCTACACTTTCACTTACAACTTTGATGACCAGGGCCGCGTAGTGACAGCTACTCAGACTGGCAATAACTCTATTACTACCACTACATATACTTATTAATATAGCCGCAGGCTGAGACAAAAAAGGTTGCCCACACAGGCAACCTTTTTTCCTTAGATAGGCGTCTGACTACTCATGACATAAACCTGCCCACCGCTACAAAAAGCGCCAGCGCCAGCAGTACTGCATTGATACCTATGCCGGGATATTCGCCCTTGCCCAAGTGATAGATAGCTGCTGCTATCATGGTCAGCGCGAGGCCGAGAGCCGCCAGCACGGTGAGGAATGGCGCGATGCCCAGGGCCCACGGCAGTATGAGGCCGATGCCACCCAGCAGCTCAGCTATACCTATCAGCCTGACCTGCGTAGCACTGTAGTCATTGACCCAGGGCATTTTGGGTGCGAGTTTTTCCCTGGGCTGCGTGGCTTTCATAAAGCCGGCCATAGCAAACATAGCTCCGAGGAGCCCTTGTACGATCCATAATGCGATATTCATATTGATTGTTTTTTAGTTGTTCTTTCAAATATTTTATGCTGCGCAGCCATCAGGGCCGCAGCTGTTTTCATCAGTACCTACAGTATTCAGAGGTCCACGCGCATCCCATGCAGCCTGCAGCGCCCCGGCAAAGGTCTCGCTCTCCTGAGCGCCTGATACCGCGTAGCGATTATCTACTACAAAGAAGGGCACTCCCTGCACCCCTATTTGCTGCGCACGGGCTATGTCCTGCTCCACCGCATCGGTATAGGCATCAGAGGCCAGCATATCCAGTGTCTCCTGGCGGTCTATGCCCAGTTGCGCTCCGATCGCTGCCAGCACCTCATGGTCCGCCGTGTTTTTACCCTCGGTAAAGTAGGCGTGAAATAGTGCCTCCTCGGCCTGGTCCTGCACGCCGTGCTTTGCAGCCAGATGTGAGAAACGATGCGCATCGAGGGAATTGGCCACCACTGCTTTATCAAGGTGATAGTCCAGGCCTGCCTCACGCGCCATACCGGTCACACGGGCATTCATCATAGCAGCCTGCTCTACTGACCAGCCTTTCTTCCGGGCCAGCATTTGGTTCACACTCATAGAGGGATCTGTCTTCAGGCCGGGGTCCAGCTGAAAGCTACGCCATATGATGTTGACCTTATCCCGCTCAGGAAACCGGGCCAGCCCTGCCTCAAAGCGGCGCTTGCCTATATAGCAGAAGGGGCACATGATATCGCTCCATATCTCCACGGTCATTTTGTTGTCTGTATTCATGATCTGATAGTTTAGATAGCCGCACGCAGCCTTGGTGCGTCGTATACCCTGTGGTAAAACAAATACGATACCAGCAGCAGCACGAGGAAAACGATAGGTCCTGCCGCAGTCTGTATACCATCTACAGATGTATGCGCTACCACAGCGGATACAAAGGTGATAGCAAAACCCGCGTAGGTCCATTCCTTGACTCTGGCCGGCACGGGAGCCAGGAGCAGGATCGCTCCTATGAGCTTGGCCAAAGCCAGCTCCTCACGGAAATACGAAGGGAACCCGATGTGTACAAATCCTTCTTTGACCGCATCAGCAGTCAGGTACATGTAGGCCGACAGGAGCATCGCACTCGCTATGATCGCGGTAGTGGCCCAGTAGACGATTTTATCTCTTTTCATGAATGTGTGTTTAATTGTTTGATGAAATAGTTGTTTAACCACACAAAAATAATTACCTTTGATATACTTTAGTAACTACTATACGATTGTATACTAGTATACTTTAGAGAACCAACCACTAAGATCATGGCACCATCTCCTAAAAACGACATAGACAAACACGACGCAAAAGCCTGTGGTGAATTCATCGTACCCATCCGCGATACACTCGACGTGCTCAGCGGCAAATGGAAACTCCCTATACTCGGCGCCCTGCGCTTTGGCAAGAAGCGCTTCAAAGAGATAGAGCGCGAGATACCACATATCACAGCCCGTATGCTGAGCAAGGAGCTGAAGGAGCTGGAGATGAATGAGCTCATCACACGCACCGTATATGCTACCATACCCGTGACCGTAGAGTACGAGGTCACACCATACGGCAAAACGCTGGACACCGTCCTCCAGTCTATGAAGGACTGGGGTGTGCAGCACCGCCGCCGTATCATGGGCAAAAAGAAGTAGATTAGTATTATGAGACTCCGCTCGTATATAGCTATAGCAGCACTCCTGCTGCTGGCCTCCTGCACTCCTAAACATGCACTCATGATCATCAAAGACAAAGACGGCAGCCGGATGATAGTAGGCACAGCCCAGCGCAGTATGCTGCATGATGCTGCCTTCTCCTGGTTTGACCGGGGCTACAGTGCGTACAAACCTACCACCGCTCCACTGGCTGTGATCAGAGGGCAGGCACCCACGCTGCACATAGAGGTGTTTGGCGGCACATGGTGTGATGATACACACGACCTGCTGCCCCGCTTCTACAAGGTGGCAGACGCTACCGGCATCACAGACGCGCAGGTCACACTACACCTGGTAGACAGGGACAAGAAGACCAAAGACGGAAGCGCAGACAAGTACCATATCACCAATGTGCCGACTTTTGTAGTGATCAAAGCCGGCAAAGAGATAGGCCGCATCACGGAGAGCGTAAAGAAGAGCGTAGAAGCCGACCTCGCAGAGATCCTCACTGACAAGGACTGATCAGCGTCCGGACAGATAGAGCCTGTGCCCGCCCTGCTGCCATACGAGAGAGTCATGCTCATACGCAGCATAGTCATTGGCTATATCGGTCATCACGCCATCTATATGCAGCACATATTGCGGTGCCACACGCCTCAGTGCGCCGGATATAAAGGCAGGCGTGGCGTTTTTGGGCAGCAGGCAGGTGCGATGCCCGGTCAGCAGTGCCACAGCTCTGGGTTTGACTGTAGCGATGATAGCAGTATCGGGCAGCGTACCTATATACTCCAGCATGGCGCGGCTGTCTGCAGTCATGGGTCCCGGTGCTACTACAGAGGCCTGGGCGCCATGCAGGTGTTTTATATCACGTACATTCACCAGCATCATAAAGAGGAAGAAGGCTATACCCGCCGCGTACCGGTTCACAGGCAGCTGTATAGATTTTGCTCCGAGGGCAGCACACACCATCAGTAGCGGCAATACAGGCAGCATATAGCGGAAGCCCTGGCTGGAGAATGGGAATAGCAAGACCACCAGCGTATAGGCCACCAGTATGAGCCACTCCCACCGGCCGGCACCATAGAGCAGGCGTATGAAGCCCAGCACGGCCAGTACCAGCATAAAGGCCGTAGAGTAGTGTAGCATGAACGTATAGCGGCCCACCTCGTGGCTGAAAAGGCCCTGGTACAGCCGGGTGTATACATCCAGATTGGCCAGGATGGTCTGCCAATAGTCCGGAGACTGATAGAGGCTGACAAAGTGCGACAACTGGCTGCCGGGATCGCGAAAGACTACTAGCCGCATGACCAGCACAAAGGCGCCTGCCACGCCCAGCGCGAGTCCACCCCTGCGTAGTACCCCTGGCCGGGCGCCTGTCTGCATCATGCTGAGTACATCGGCCCATACCAGGTCCGCCACCAGAAAGGCCGGCAGCAGGTACCCCAGGTCTCTGATACCGATGGTAAAGCCCATGACGATGCCCCACAGGATGTTTCCCGTCAGGGAGAGTTCCTGACGGCGGAGGAAATACAGCATGCCGAGCGTGAAGAAGAAAGCAAAAGGCACATCAGATATGACCTGGACCTTAAACTCAAAGAACCATGGGTTCACAAAGACGATACAGACAAATGCGGCTGCAGTGAAGAATGAGAAGCGCCTGCGCAGATAGTAAAACACCAGCAGCGCCCATGCCACCAGCCAGAGGGACATATAGATATCCAGTGCGCGAAAGTCCAGGCCAAAGGCCCTGACCACAGGTGATAGTAAGAGAGGAAAGCCGTAGCTATAATATTGCGGCGCATAGCTCGGCATATAGTTCTGAGGCACTACGCGGCTCTGATAGAAAGCCTCGCCATGCGCTATATGCTGCGCCTCCGTCAGGTATCCGGCAAAGTCATCGCCCCAGTCATGCGAGTTGCGGATATTGATAAAGAGCAGCGGCGACAGCAGCAGCGCCATCGTGATATACTCTATTATCCTCCGTCTGATCACGTGACTAAGATAGGAAAACCGAACATACCTTCTGACTCCGTACTGACCAGGAGTAGAATCTTAATAAACAAAGCCCACGCACTTTATGAGAGCGTGGGCTTTAATATCGCATTAGCATGATTTAGTGCGCTACAGATAGCTTCAGCGCAGTAGCATGCTCACCCGAGCGGAGCATCACGGTATAGAGGCCGTTGCTCAGGGCTGTAGTATTTACCGGCAGGTGGTTCTCTCCTGCTGTCAGTGTCTGTATCAGGCTCTGCACCTCGCGGCCGCTCAGGTCATACACAGTTACAGCGATCTGAGATGCTGCTTGCGTGTTTTGCAGGATGATCGTGGCATTGTCGCCGGCTGGTTGTGGTAGGATGGCCAGCCCCTCTATACCAGCCATGCTGATGTCATCGATACCTGCCGGGCTGATCTTAGAGTAGTTGCCCCCGTCCCTGCTTTGTGTGAAGCCGGACTGAGTAGTCTCCATATGGCTGATGGTAGCCAGGCCGGTACCGGGATGTGCCGGGGACATCCAGTTGTAGGTCTTGTAGTAGTACGTAGTCACGGCTATCTGTCCCGCTACCATCTGTGTATCTACGATGTGCTGAGACACATAGAGTCGCAGCACATTGGTGAATGTACCAGCTCTGGTGATCAGTGTGCCATAGCCATCAGCAATAGTAGAGTCCAGTACGTGGCGGACAGTCGTGCCCGAGTATCCATTGACACTGAAAGTACCCGAAGCTGATGAGTTATTGACGAAAGAAGAGTTGTACGTCGTCGGGAAGTGGAGGATATCCTGTGCCGGGCTATAGTTCAGGATGTATGTGCTTGCCGGCTGGCTCACGCCTACCAGCTGATAGATATTGCCATTCAGCCTGCTGAAGGTATAGGTGTTGTTATTGTTAGTAGAAAGCCCCTCTGCACAATCAGTAGCAGTGCCAAAGTTTGCCCCACCAGGCGCAGATGATGGTGTGATGAAGCGCACATCCTGAGAGGCCAGTGTATCATAGGTAGAAAGGTCCCATGTCACATTGGCGCCGGAGGCCCCTTCGCTGAGTCCTGCCGAACCGTCATAAGCCGTGATGTGAACTGTGGTGCCTACGGTAGGTGCCCATGAGGAAGTGAGTGTAGGCTGAGCAAAAGCGGAGAAAGCAGCGCAGGCCGCAAAGAGCGTAAATAGTCTTTTCATAGAAAATGTTTATTGTTTGATTCATGGCAAAAAAAGAAATATTTCCCTGCATACAGGTAAAACCAGCAAGAATTATTTTGATACAACTAATGGTAGTACTGCTATTTATGGCGACCGGTCAAATGCCATTAATAGAAGGCTGGCTGAGTATATCCCGATGCACCTGGCCCGGTAGCACGCGGTAGACAGGTATCCTGATCTTGAGATCATGGCAGAGCCGCTTGATACTGTCATCTATTGCCATCTGGTCGTAGCGCGATGAGAAGTGGCCGAGGATCAGCTTTTCGATTTGCAGTTGGCCCGCCATCCATAGCACCTCCTCCAGGCGGCTATGCAGATTACGGTCATTGCCCTCTTTCATCTCCGCGCTGCCTATGAAGGTGGCCTCGTGGATGAGGATCTTAGTATTGTTCCATCGCTGGGGATCATCTACGGGCGTATCACCGGAGTAGGTGAGTAGTATGGTCTCTACGGTGGTCGTGAGCGACTCTTTACCGTTCTCTTGTATCAGAGCTTTCAGTTCTTCTTGCGGCAGCGTGAGATATTCAGCTTTGAGTTTGCTCTTCTGCTCCACCACGCGGTAGCCACAGCTCTTCATGATGTCCGGCGTGGTCTGTACGTGGTTATTGCGGATTGCTTCTACATATAGGTTGTCTTTGATAGCGATGCGCTGTTTATCAGCCAGCGCTGCCCACTGCGTACCACTGACATGCGGGTCAAACTTCTTGGAGAAAGCCTCGATAGCCGGGAAGGACCCGCAATGCAGCGGATAGTAGATACGTGGATAGCCCGGGCGAGCATTGAGCTGGTTAAACTGGAGCAGGCCGGTCAGGTGATCACGGTCGGCATGAGAGATAAAGACATTGTCGATCTTGCGCGCTTTTTGCAGCAGGCTGGCAGTGACACCATCACCCGCGTCAAAGAGTAGCCCTAGCTCCTCTATGAAATACCAGGTAGCAAAAAGTGCGGTGGAGTAGCCCGTGATCGTCAGTCTCATGTAGCGAAGGTAGCTTTATAGGAACACAAATACATATTTGAACCTCCAAGGACATAGAAATAAGAGACTGCGTTATCTGACTGGCAGCAAAGCATCATTTAATCTGCTGAGCAGTTGCCTTTCTGCTATGACCTGTTGCGCTTGCGCTATGAGTGTCGCCACATCTCCTGAACCTCTGGTCAGGATATCTACTCCTGCAGGCGTGGCGATAGTTTTCTCAAAGGAGATAATGATAGCGCTCCTATCATCACTCATCCACTCCACGCGCCAGCGGCTTTGAAAGAACCAAAGCAGGCCTTTGCCCCGCCAGCCAAAAGCATTGGGGATCGGTAGCATCGGGATGGTCATAACCTGTCACTGTGCGCAGCTCTTCCCTTTTGTAGTATCTGACCTCATCGAGCAGGGCGGATTTGCTGTGATGGGTCACACCGGTATAGTTGAAAGTCACCGAGTGCACATCTTCCTTCTGCCACATGGGAAAGGTGGAGTAACGCAAATGCCAGGTGCCGGGAAGTATCTGTATCATAGGTATGAGTGGTGCAAACTTTGCACCAAAGGCAGCCTACATAGGCTGGTAGTACGGCGAGATGAGCAGGTAGACTATCACCCCGCTCACACTCACGTAGAGCCAGATGGGATACGTCACGCGCACTATTTTCTTGTGCTCGCGCCAGTCTGCTGTGAGGCCACGGTACATGGCCAGCAGGATGAATGGCAGCACTGTAGCCGCGAGTATGATGTGAGTGATCAGCAGCGGATAGTAGAACCAGCGGATAGCTCCCTCGCCACCAAAGTGGGTATCGTAGGTAGTAAAGTGGTGAGCTACATAGGACAGCAGGAAGATAGCGGATGCCGTGAAAGCAACCATCATTACGGCGCGGTGCGCTTCATACTTCTTTTGCTTCACCAGCACGAGGCCGAGTACCAGGAGTACAGATACGAGTGAGTTGAGTCCTGCATTGATCTTAGCGAAGATATGCGGGTCAAAGCCCAGTTGAATACCTGGCACCAGCGTATAGATCTTAAACTTACCTATCAGTACCACGAGCATAAAAACTACTACAGACAGTACTGCTATCAGGCCATATGCCAGTTTATCATTTTTTTCTATTACAGCCTTTATCATGCTTGCTTTTTATCTCCTTTGAACCACTTCTTTATCTTCCTAAACAGATTTTCCTCGTGCGGGTTCTTGCGGAAGCTGTAGGTACGCTCCGTCTCGCGCAGTACCAGCACGATGTCTGCCATCAGCCTTTGCACACTCGCGCTGTCTGTACCATCATAATAGCCGCGTATCACACCATTGTAGTCTACCAGTACCATCTTCTCACTGTGTACGAGCGCATCCGGACCGCCGTCCTCATCTTCCTTGGCTATGATGTGGAAACTCTCATTGGCCAGTTTGAAGGTTTTGGCCTTAGGCGCACGGAGCAGGTACCAGCGGCCTGTCACTGCTCCATGGTTCTTTGCGTATTCGCGCAGCGCCGGCACAGAGTCCTTGTCAGGATCTACGGTGAAGGATACGAGGCGGAAATTTTCGTCTTTGATGAAGTATTTCTGCACTGTATCGAGATGGCGTGTGAGCGTAGGGCAGATACCGGGGCATGTGGCAAAGAAGAAGTCAGCTACATAGATATTGCCGCGCAGGCTATCGAGCACAAACTCATCGCCAGTCTGTGTGGTAAAGGTATCGTTGGCTATGGTCTGGTACTGCGAGTCTACCCATGCCTGGCCACCGTCATCTGTGCGCTCTATAGCTCCCTTAGGGTAGTAATGCTTGGGCGAGAGCGGGCGCGGTATCTGGCTCAGGGGCCGGAAGACCAGAAAGAAAAACACGGG
>JAFDYP010000013.1 GCA_018267355.1 Bacteroidota bacterium | reverse complement strand
GGATTTACAGAATTACTGATTTCAATTTCCTTGCGTCACAGCGCTTCTGTATTCCTCCTTCGCCCCTCGCCCTCCGTCCCACGTCCCCCCAAAGCAAGAGGCACCAGACTCACGCCTGATGCCTCCTGTTTCTAAAACCCAATTAAAAGTTGAGAGCCGCTGCTTACCTGGCAGGGCCGTAGAGATCTTTCCATGGACTAGGGTACTCGCGGTAGAATTCCTTTGGCTTCGTCAGGTCCATGCGGAGGCCTGTGTTTGGCCCGATATACTTGTCGCGGTTGGTCTTGTCCAGATTCTTGTGCGCGGTGATAGACCAGCAGGTAGAGCTGCCACCTGCGGCTATATCTACGCTCCAGCGCAGAAATAGCTGCCACACGCGGAACCACTTCTGTCCGTAATGCTCCATGATGTAATTCTCATTGCGCATCCAGTTGTAGTACCACTTATGGATCGTGTGTGAGTAGTGTATACCGATATTCTCGAGGTGCGCCACCTCAAAGTTGGCATCCTGCAGCGACTCGATGAGGAAGCCCAGCGGCGTAGACGCATCTGCACCAGGGAAAATATACTCACCCATAAACATGATCCACACCAGGTCCTGATAGTGCGGACCTTTCTTCAGGATACCCGGATTGGCACGGATGCCTGCCTGCTGGATGTAGAATTTGCCATCATCTTCCAGCCTGTCGTAGATCATCTTGATAAAGCCCGGGAACTTGCGCACACCCACGTGCTCGCCCATTTCCAGACACGATATTTTATTGAACTTGAGACCAGCCGGTATATCGCGGTAGTCCATGCGCCATGCCTCAGCCTGGTCCTTGGTCATGCCGTGGTCGGCTATCTGCTTATTGGCCCAGTCAGCGCCCGCCTGAGCGATGGTCACACCGGTAGTTTTAGCACCGTAGTTCTTGGCCGCGTAGGCTATCAGCGTGCCCCAGCCGCAGCCTATGTCGAGGTGCGTCTCGCCCGCTTTGAGGTCCAGCTTATTGCACACCATCTGCATCTTGCGATCCTGCGCCTGCTCGAGGGTCTCATTGGCCGGGTCCATAAAGAATGCACTCGTATAGATCATGCGCGGCCCGAGGAACGACGCGAAGAAGTCATTGCCACGGTCATAGTGATCGCGTATGATGCGCTCATCCTGACTCTTGCTGTGTATAGCCCGCTGTGGTAGGAATTTGGTAAATAACCAATTGAAATGGTGCGCTGTGGCGCTATAGTTGAAATAGGCCGAACGGGTCTTCATGAATTCTTCAAAATCGCCGTTGATATCGACCTTGCCTTGTGTAAAGTCTTCAACGAAATGGCCGAATGAAGGGCGTGCTCCGGCCTTGTATCGGGCGCGGGTAGCGTCTGTCTTGGGGACTATAAAGTCCAGGGCAGTACGGGTAGATGACATGAATTGGTTGTTGGTTGATAAAATTTGATTGAACATAGGAAATATGCCATCAGAGTATAGCAAGTATCGGTAGATGCAAGATTTCTATCTGCCGTATCGGTGAAAAATACAACTTAGTATTTGCCAAAAAAATTAGTATCACTATATTTGGGCTATGATTGCGATCAAAACCGAAATACAGGACAAATACATAGAGCTGGATACCAGCCGCGTACCGGAGAGCCCCTTCTGCAGGGACATTTATCACTACCACATATCAGAGCCATATAGAGTGGTGCTGAGATACACCCTTCGGATATATGACGACTACAGGGAGATAGTAGGCGAGTATGTCTGCGATGCCGTACTGATCTCTACCACCGTCATCACCAGCCTGACCACAGACAGCTTTATGGCTGATCTGGCCTATATGGGCCGTGAGCGGTTCAATCAGGAGGCCCTCCGCCGTGGCAACCTGCGTATCTTCCTGCCACGCCTGAGCACGATGCAGATAGAGGGGCTGGATGCGGCGTAGTATAGCGGCGAATGCCGTTCGTCCAGTATTTTACTCTTATCCACAACGGTGATGGATTCATTTTCAAACACCGTTTGTATTTATGAAAAATGCCGTTATCTTTGCGCCTCACAAGAAAAAATAAAAGTCAAGCACAGATGAAACTGACTGCAGAAACACAGAACGAACTCTTCAAGACATACGGCGGCTCTGAGAAGAACACAGGCTCTACAGAAGGCCAGATCGCCCTCTTCACACACCGTATCAACCATATCTCTGGTCACCTCTCTACTAATAAGAAGGACCACTCAAACACACGCGCCCTCCTCAAGCTGGTAGGTAAGCGCCGCAGGCTGCTCAACTACCTGAGCAAGACGGACCTCAACGGCTACCGTGCCCTCATCGAAAAACTCGGCATCAGAAAATAAAGACCCTCAAAAAGGTTGGTGGATACACCGACCTTTTTGCTTTTATAAAGGGGCCGTTTTATTTCTGATTGTTGATTTATGATTTTTGATTGAGATACTCTCATTGATCTTAAAGCTTCACTCCTACTTCCCCTTTAGTCTGCTGACTGAGTGGCGTTTATCGCTATTACCCCAAAGTAAGTAATCAATAATCATAACCCGCTCCGGCAATACCGCCGGGCAAAAACAAAAACAAAGATGAAAGTAATCAAAAAGACGATCGACCTCGGCGGCG
>JAFDYP010000139.1 GCA_018267355.1 Bacteroidota bacterium | reverse complement strand
TAGCAGCCCAGCCTATGAGCACGAGCACCACATAGATCAGCACCGTGATCCAGTCTATATTCCCCGTAAATTTTTCTTCCTTACGCATCTTCTAGTGGTGTCCTTTTGTGATCGGCATATTCTTGCCGAGTGCATACTTGTCCAGCAGGTTGGTCTCCATCATCTTTTTCTCCTTTGCCTTCCTGTTATCCGCTACGGTGTCATTGATAAACCGCTCTACCATCAGGCTGGCTATAGGGCAGGCAAAGGTAGCGCCGAAGCCGGCATTCTCTACGACTACTGCTATGGCGATCTTAGGATTATCCTTTGGCGCAAAGCCCGCAAACACAGAGTGGTGATCACCGTGGCTATTTTGCACCGTACCGGTTTTGCCGCAGAGACTGATACCCTCTATGCGTGACTCAGTAGCCGTACCCGCCTCTACTACCTGGCGCAGGCCATCATTGACTGGCACATACCAGCGCGTATCTATGGCGGCGTAGATCTTCTTGAGGTCCGGCTTTACCTCGTTCTTGTCATGCACTTTCTGAAAAGTTTTGACGAGGTGCGGCTTGATATACCAGCCGTGATTGCCCAGTGCAGCGTAGAAATTTGCCAGCTGCAGCGGAGTGACCAGTATCTCGCCCTGTCCGATACCCAGCGAGATGATCGTAGCAGAGTGCCAGCCTTTCTCGCCGTATATTTTATTGTAGTAGTTGATAGACGGGATATTGCCCCTCGCCTCAGAGGGCAGGTCCACACCCAGCCTGGAGCCCAGCCCAAAGCTGCGGCAGTAGTCTGCCCACTGGCCATAGCTATCCTGTATGCGTGTATACTTGGGATTCTCTATCGCATTGCGAAAGGTCTGCCAGAAGTAGGGATTGCAGGACTGCGCCATCGCATATTCTATATTGGTAGCCCAGGGGTGGTGGTGGGAGCACTTTAGTGAGAGACCGGCAAAGGGATAGAAGCCATTGCAGGGCACGGTGTAGACCTCGCCCTGTACGCCCTCATTCAGAGAGATGAGGCCGACGAGCGGTTTGAAAGTAGATCCGGGAGAATACGTAGCCATGGTAGCGCGGTTGAAGAGGGGCTTCAGTGAGTCAAAAACCAGCTTTTTGAAGTTCTCGCCACGTATAGCGCCGCAGAGCAGATTAGGGTCATAGCCCGGCGAGCTGACCATGCAGAGTATCTCGCCCGTCTCAGGCTCTATGGCTATGATGCTGCCCTTCTTATTGGCCATCAGCTGCTCTCCGTACTCCTGCAGTTTGATATCTATGGTAGAGTAGAGATTGTCCCCTGCTATAGCCGCAGTGTCATACTTTCCATCATTGAAGCGACCCTGCTCCCGGTTGTGTACATCTACATAGATGAATTTCTTGCCCTGGGTACCGCCGAGTTCTTTCTCGTAGTAGCGCTCCAGGCCGCTCTGGCCCACATAGTCACCCGGTTTGTAGTAGCCGTTTGAGTTTTTGATCTGGTTGTCGTCTACTTCGCCTACGTCTCCCAGTATCACAGCGGCGCAGTTGTGCGGATATTTGCGGATGGTGCGCACCTGCCCGTCAAACCCCGGAAAGAGATACTGTGACTCCTCAAAGCGCTGGTAGTCCTCCAGCGAGACCTGCTTCATAAAGACAGATGCCTTATGAGCTGAGTACTGGCGCGCCTTGGCCATGCGCGTTGAATAGTCCTCCATGGTCAGCTTTAGCAGCGAGCAGATCTTAGGCGAGTCCGCTGTCTTGGCCAGGCGGGGCGTGACCATGATATCATAGATGGCCTCGTTGTAGACTATCAGCTCGCCGTGACGGTCATAAACAAGGCCGCGCGTGGGATATACTTCTACCTCCTTTATCGCATTGTCAAAGGCGATCTTGTCATATTTCTTCTCAAAGAGCTGGAGGTAGGCCAGGCGCAGCACAAATACGGATGCAAACACCACAATAATGATGCGCACGACATTGTACCTGTTCTGAAAGAGATCCTTATTCACCAGGAGAGAAAATCAGCCTCAAAAATAACGGAGTTTGCTACATTCTATGCTACTGACAGCGTGGTTTTAGCACTTATTTTTCTCAGGCCATCCGCCGCTTGCGGGTAGGAGTAAAGAGGTAGAGGAACATTATCATAAAAAGCACCGAAAAGGCGCTGCTGATCAGGATGCGGGCAAAAAGGATAAAGACATTGTAAAAGGTCCAGCTCTCTATGATGAAGTAGAAGGTGGTATGGATGATGGTAGCCAGCCCCGCATAGATCAGAAACCAGGTGAAACCCTGCAGGTAGATATTAGGCTCCACTTCAAACTCGGCGCCCTTGGGCGTGATGATGGAGATAAGCGACGGGCGCATATAGGCTATGAGCAGGCAGGTGGCCGCGTGCATACCCCAGGAGCCGAGGAAGAAATCCAATGACAACCCGGTAGCAAAACCAAGTATCATGAGCAGCCAGGTAGGCGTGCTGAATGGTAGCAGCAGGATGAACAGGGGGTACACGAAAATATTGACATAAGGACCCAGAGAGGCGCCCAGATTGATGGTGCTGAAAATGAGTACCTGCACCGCCAGCAGGGCGATGAAACGAAGCAGATTGATAGGGAGCAGGCTGAGCACTTAGTTTATTTTGTTTTCGTTTATCAATCAGAAATTCAATCCCAGTCTATCTCCTCACCGCGCTCTTTGAGGAGGTCTATGAGTTTGCTGTCATTCTCCACCATGTCTGAGAGTACCTCTGCCAGCTGCTCTGCCTTCTTCTCATTAGAAGGGGTGAGTTTGTAGTAGGCCTTGTACATGCCGGCAGCAGAGTTTGACCCCATACCACCGGATATGCCAAGGTGAAACTCATCCAGGTACCACTCCAGCAGGGCCTCCCAGCCGGAGCCATTCATGGCCACGCCGCCATTTACTGCCTTTATTTTTTCTCCCAGAGCTGCGATCTTGTCACTCTTGATATCGAAGCGCACAGATACACTGCCTTCCTTTTCATTTTTGATAAACTGGATGTAGTCTTTCATGCTATTGAGATTTTAGGTGGATCACTTGTTTTTGGTCAGCGAGTCGAGCAGCTGTATCTCGTTTTTCTTCAGGTTCGTCACTACATATACGTATGACAGGTTGCTCATGTTGGTAGACAAAGCTACGTCAATATCCAGAAAGTTTTCTTCCGGCTCAGCGTTGAAGTGTTTGACAATACCCACCATCACATTCTCGGGGAAAAGCTCTGAATAGCCACTGGTCACGAGTGTATCTCCCACCTTGATCTTGACGTGCTTAGGTATTTCCTTGACCTTTGCCAGCGTGGTATTGGTGCCCTCCCATGAGAGCGGACCGAAGTAGTTGGACCCCTTTAGCTTGACACTGACCTGAAACTTCTTATTGAGCAGTGACATGACGGCGGCATAGTTGTCACTCACATTCACCACCTGGCCTACTACGCCAGATGGATCGATCACACCCATCTGTCGCGTGATACCCTGCAGGCGGCCACGGTTGATGTAGATATAGTTGGAGGATTGATTGACCGAGTTGCGGATCACCTTGGCTGTGGTATATGTGTAGACCTGCTCGATCTTGCGCGGCAGGGTATCATTTTTGCGCGTGCTATCTATAGTATTGTCGCTGCGCGAGTCCATGAGCTGCGCACGCAGGGTAGCATTTTCGCGGCTGAGGGAGTCTGCATAGCGCCTCAGGTAGAGGTAGTCCGTGACACCAGAATATGTCTGATAGAGTCTGCCGCTAGCCTCATTTGACATATTGACCATAGAGGCGTGGTTGAACTGGTTATTCTGATAGATAAGATAAAAGCAGAAGCCCTCCAGTAGCAGGAAGAAAAAAACCAAGTGAAACCTGACCAGGAAGCGTATAAGATTATTCATAGACCCTTCCACACCTCCCGCAAAGGAAGGCTTCCATTTCAGATATGATCAAAAATGTGTCCGTCATTCTCATATCAATGCTACGGACGTTTTAGTCCATCAGGAAGGTAAAGGAGTCTATCTTTTTCAGCGCGATGCCGGTGCCTCGGACTACTGCGCGCAGCGGGTCCTCGGCTACGTGCACAGGTAGCTTAGTCTTCTGGCTGACACGCTTGTCCAGGCCACGAAGGAGGGCGCCGCCACCGGTCAGGTAAAGGCCCGTCTTGAAGATATCTGCGGCCAGCTCCGGCGGCGTGGTCTCCAGCGCCTTGAGGATCGCCTCTTCTATCTTGGCTATAGACTTATCCAGCGCGTGTGCTATCTCAGAGTAGGATACGATGATCTGCTTTGGGATGCCGGTCATGAGGTCACGGCCATTCACAGGATAGTCATCCGGAGCGTTGTCTATATCTGTGAGGGCAGAGCCTACATTGATCTTGATATTCTCTGCGGTACGCTCACCGATCAGCATATTGTGCTGGCGGCGCATGTAGTCTACGATATCGAGGGTAAACTCATCACCCGCCACGCGGATAGACTGGTCACACACGATACCTGAGAGCGCTATGACGGCGATCTCTGTAGTACCACCACCTATATCGATGATCATATTGCCATTGGGCTCCTCTACATCTATACCGATACCGATAGCGGCTGCCATGGGCTCATAGATCATCTTGACCTCCTGGCCACCTGCCTGCTCTGCAGAGTCCTTGACCGCGCGCTTCTCCACCTCTGTGATGCCCGATGGGATACAGATCACCATACGGAAACGCGGGGGGAAGAGGAACTTCTTCTTGTCAAAGATCATCTTGATCATCTCGCGGATCATATTCTCCGCCGCGTAGAAGTCTGCTATCACCCCGTCTTTGAGCGGGCGGATCGTTTTGATATTCTCGTGGGTCTTCTCATGCATCTGCATGGCGCGCTGGCCTACAGCTATGACCTTGTCCGTCCGGCGGTCTATGGCCACGATAGACGGCTGGTCTACCACCACCTTGTCATTATGGATGATGAGCGTATTGGCCGTACCGAGGTCAATAGCGATCTCCTCCATGAAGAAATTAAACAAACCCATACTATATCTTA
>JAFDYP010000138.1 GCA_018267355.1 Bacteroidota bacterium | reverse complement strand
TAGCGCTGGTGAGTGGCTGGTTCGGTCCGGGTGGGGTGGTGGCTAGTGAGTTTTGTGAGGCAGCACGCCCCGGCCTGATCAAGCAGCCTTACAATACCTGGTCTAATATTTCCTTCATACTTTCCGGTATCATCATAGCCCGGCAGCTGATGCGCGGAGACTATGACGCCAATGCGAATATTCTGACCCGTAAGCCGTTTTATGCAATCTTTTATGCGTCACTGGTGGTGCTGCTCGGACCCGGCTCTATGTGCATGCATGCTACTACTTCTGATCTCGGTGGTTTCTTTGATATGCTATCCATGTATCTCGTGGCTTCATTCACCTGGGCCTATGCACTGGAGCGTTTCTTCAGCTGGCGACCGGTGCATTTTGGTATTTTATTTACAATCTTCCTGTCTTTTTGTATATGGGCAGATGGCAGAGAGGATATACATATCGGTTTTGATTTCTTTGGTGATACGGTTTTTGCCATACTGATCGGCCTCACTATCATCACGGAGGTTTTAAATCGCTTCATCCGCGGTATGCATCATGATATCCGCTGGGCGGGCGCAGCGTTTGCCAGCCTGATGCTGGCTTTCTTCATCTGGAATATCAGCGGCACAGGCACTTCTCTGTGCGATCCGTATTCACCACTGCAGGGCCATGCAGCATGGCATATACTGTGTGCAGTATCTACCTATTGCCTTTTCAGGTTTTATGCGTCAGAGCATACGGAGGGTCACTCTATATCAGCATAGTCGGCTTTAGCCGCGGAGAGGCAGGCATCGATAGAGTTGCCAAAAAGCTCCGTCAGCGTCAGGCCGAATGCGCGTGCCTGCTGTGGTACAATGCTCTCTGCAGAGAGGCCGGGTACAGAGTTTACCTCCAGCATGTAGTATTGACCATCACGCAGGATGTAGTCTATGCGGCACATACCTTTGAAGTCTAGTTTCTCATAGATAGCGGCTGATGTTGCTTGTATCTTTTGCGCTATGGTCGGATCGATCTCTGCCGGGGTCACCTCTCTGGAGTGGCCTTCATACTTAGCCTGGTAGTCAAAGAAAGCATTCTTGCTCCTGATCTCCGTGAGCGGCAGTGCGGTCACCTTCCCCTCGTAGCGTATCACCCCGCAGGTCACCTCGGTGCCTTTGATATATTCCTCAGCCAGTATTTCATCATCGTAGTCAAATGCGAGTCTGATTGCAGCATCCAGCGCGTCGGCTGTGTCTACCTTTGAGGCGCCATAGCTGGAGCCGTTTTTATTAGGTTTCACAAACAGGGGGTATGTCAGTTCCTGGTTGATCTTTTGCGAGAGCTGGCTGCGGTCATCATCTCTTTTGGCCACTACTGACTGAGCTGACAAAATACCAAACGGCCTGAGGTATTCCTTTGTGCGGCTCTTGTCAAAGGTGATAGCAGCTGTCATCACACCGCAGCAATTGTATGGTATCCCCATCATATCCAGATAGCCTTGCAGCCTGCCATCCTCGGCGGGTGTACCGTGTATGGCTATAAAAACAGCATCAAATTTCACTTTGCTACCGGCTATCACCACGCTGAAGTCATTTTTGTCTACCACAGACCTGGTACCTTCGCATTCAGCTACCCAGTTGTGCTCTTCTATGAGTACTTTATAGACGTTATACTTCTCCTTATCCAGGTACTGGCATACGATGTCGCCGCTTTTCAGGGAGATACCGGCCTCTGCTCCGGGGCCGCCGCACATGACTGCGATATTCTTTTTCATGCTCTTTTATTTAGGATGTCCGGGCGCAGCCGGTATTTACCCTACCGGCCTGTGCACTATAACGCTAATTAATGGATATTTGTACCCCGGTAGCGGGGATTCTTTCATCTTATAGTAGATAAACCAACTCCACTGCCTAAATAGATAGACAAAAATGCACCACAGAATAGAGCAAAGGATAAATCACCTGGTGGCCCTGGCAGGCAAAATGCAGGATAGCGAGTTGCTGGAGGCGGTCATAAACCGTACTGCGACCATCAATTCTTTTTTTACTACTGATTTCACGCACGCTGCCATTAGGGCGATAGCGGAGGAGATGCTGGATGGGCAAAAGCTGCGCACCTGGCTCTCAGCTTATGATCTGCCTGGGCAGGACCCTGTAGCCCGGGTGGGTATCATTATGGCGGGTAATATCCCCTTGGTAGGGTTTCATGACTTTCTCTGTGTGTACATGATGGGGAACCCTATGCAGGTCAAGCTATCCGGCAAGGATGATCTGCTTTTCCCCGTAGTGTTTGATATGCTGTGCAAACTGGATACGGCACTGCCCGGCCGGGCGCAGATCGTAGAGAAGCTACAGGACTATGATGCGGTGATAGCGACTGGAAGCAATAACAGCTATCGCTACTTTGAGTATTACTTTCGTGACAAGCCGAAAGTCCTTCGCAAAAACCGTAACTCTGTGGCCATACTGACCGGGAGGGAAAGTGATGCGGAGCTGACAGCACTGGCCGATGACATCTTTATGTACTTTGGCTTTGGCTGCCGCAATGTGTCTAAGCTTTATGTACCTCAGGATTATGATATGACACGGTTATTCCCCCATTTTGACAGATACCAGTGGATGTTTCACCATAGCAAGTACATGAATAACTATGATTACAACCGGACCATCCTGCTGCTGAATAAAACGCCTCATCTGGCCAATGAGATATTGATGATACAGGAACAGACTGCCATCGCGTCGCCCGTTTCGATGCTGTATTATGAAAGGTATGGCGATATAGGCCGTCTGAATCAGGAAATAGCCCTGCATATAGAGCAGATTCAATGTGTGGTGGGGGGAGATGAGGTTCGACCATTGTTAGATATGGATGTTATGCCTTTCGGGACCGCACAAAAACCGTCGTTGGTTGATTATGCAGACGGCGTAGATATTTTAACGTTCCTAAAAAGCCTTTGACCTTGCAGTATCATATATTACTAGCTATCTTTATCCGATAATCAAAAACACAAGTAAACCAGTCATGTACAAAAAATTACTTTTTGCTGTGCTTTTTATGCCGGTGTCAGTATTTGCCCAAAATACCTACGACATGGTGTATACGACCCTTCATACGAAATGCTCCAATGCAGCCTGCCACAGTGCATCCTCTGCAGAAGCACTGAAGTTTGATGGTTCTTCAGCAGCAGTGTATGCTGCGCTGGTCAACCAGCGGCCTACCAATACTGCATCTTTGGCCAGAAATGAAAAGCTGGTGTGGGTCAACCAGCCATATGACAGCTATCTGCTGAAGAAGGCTGCTAGCTGGCTCGATACGGACCTGGATATCCCCGCTGCGGAGGCTGACTCTGTACACGTGAATGCCGGCTTGAGCAACATTGAGGCTGAGTTTATCCGTCAGTGGATCATGTACGGTGCCGGGCAGACAGGCAACTATATAGATACCAATGTGATCCATGCTTATTATAATGATACTGCTCGTGCAGCTTTCTACCCTAAGCCGGCCAAGCCAGCTCCCGGTACAGGTGTGCAGGTGCATATGGGGCCTATATTCGTACCGGGTACGGGTACTACAGAAGTAGAGTATTGCCTCAAGCATGAAGTAGACTTTGCCGGTAATGTAGAGGTGACCGCTACGGAGGGTAATATGAACCCGCAGTCTCACCACTTCCTGCTTTTCCGCTTTGATGACTCTGCCTCTGCAGCTGCAATGCCTGATGGTATGCGCAGGATACTGCTGACCTCAGGCAATTCATCTTTTGATGGCAATAAGTCACTGAGCAGCGCCTGGCAGACCAGCCAGACATATTCACTTCCTACCCAGACAGCCTTTTTCTGGCCGCAAAAGACTTTCCTGGATCTGAACTATCACATGAAAAACTATACCGCACCGGGCAACTCAGGTGTGCAGCCGTTCGACTTTTACCTGAATGTAGCTACGACCCCGCACCTGCCTACATCTAATACGATAGAGATGAAGACCCGGCTGGTCAATAATCCCGGCCTTATCATATTCCCTCATGCTACGGCAGACCTGCCATACGCTGACGGAGATAATGGCAATGGCGAAATGCGCTATATCTGGATGATGTCTTCTCACACACACAAGTATGGTACGGCCTATAACCTGTATGTGAATGATCCATCTGCACATAATGGCTACAGCACTGACACGCTATACAATGGCGACTATGAGTATGATCCGAGTGGTGCTACATTATTTGATCGCGGTTATTATGACTGGGAGCACCCTTCTGTTAAGTACTTTGTACCTCAACGTCCTGTAGATTTCTCTAATGGTGGTGGTATAGTAGCTCAGACCACATGGAATAATACAGGTGGCAACCTCATCCACTTTGGCTATACTACAGCTGATGAGATGCAGCTTTTCTACTATATGTATACTACGCGCATAGCTACTACTGCTGTGAATGAGGTGAAGAGCAGTGACATCAAGTTTGCGGTCTATCCTAATCCTATGACTGATCAGGGCACCCTGATGTACACACTCGATAACCCTGCTACTGTCAAGGCTACTATCGTAAATGTAGCAGGTAGTGAAGTAGCTACGCTAAAAGAAGAGCGTAATCAGGCCGGTACCTATACTATGGACATGGGCCCTAAGGCGCTGGCCAAAGGTATCTACTTTGCCCGCCTGAGTGTAGATGGCGCTACGTACACGCGTAAGTTTGTAGTACAGTAACTGATACAAAAATAAGATAGCAAAGCCCCTCTCCGGAGGGGCTTTTTGTTTACACGCGGTGCGTGAAAATCAACGGCAAGGCATTGCAAAACATCTATATTAGCCGCCTCAATCTAAGTCATGGAAAAACTACAATCATACCTCGAAGCCAATAAACAACAGCATCTCGATGAGCTGCTGGACCTGCTACGCATACCATCGGTCAGTGCAGATGAAAAATTCAAAGCAGATGTACTCCGCACTGCTGAGTTTGTAAAAGAGAAGCTCATAGCTGCGGGGGCCGAGAATGTGGTGCTGGAGCAGACCAAAGGCTATCCTGTAGTGTATGGAGAGAAGATACTCGACCCTAAGCTACCTACGGTGCTCGTATACGGCCATTATGATGTGCAGCCCGCTGATCCGTATGAGCTGTGGCACTCACCGCCGTTTGAGCCGGTGATCAAGGATGGAAACATCTATGCACGCGGCAGCGCTGATGATAAGGGTCAGATGTACATGCATGTGAAAGCATTTGAAGCGATGATGAAGAACAATGCGCTGCCTTGCAATGTGAAGTTCATGATAGAAGGAGAGGAGGAGATAGGCTCTGAGAACCTCGAAACATACGTCAAGGAAAATACGACTAAGCTCAAGAGCGATGTGGTGCTGATATCAGATACCTCTATCATAGCCAATGATATCCCATCTATCACCACCGGCCTGCGAGGCCTGGCCTATCTGGAGGTAGAGGTGACCGGACCTAACCGTGACCTGCACTCAGGTGTATACGGCGGTGCTGTGGCTAACCCTATCAATGCACTCTGCGATATGATCTCGTCTCTGCACGATGCAGATCGCAAAATAAATATACCGGGCTTCTATGATGATGTGGCAGTCGTGTCAAATGCAGAGCGCGCAGAGATGGCCAAAGCGCCATTCAGCCAGGAGGAGTACAATAAGGACCTTGATATGGCACTGGAACTGGGTGAGAAGGGATACACTACCCCTGAGCGCGTCTCTATACGCCCTACACTGGATGTGAATGGTATCTGGGGCGGCTATATCGGCCAGGGAGCCAAGACGGTGCTGCCATCCAAGGCTTATGCCAAGATCAGTATGCGCCTGGTGCCCAATCAATCCTCGGAGAAGATCACTAAGCTCTTTGAAGAACACTTCAAAAGTATCGCACCTAAATATGTGAAGGTCAAAGTGACTAACCTGCATGGAGGCGAGGCGGCAGTCACACCTACCGATACGGTGGCCTATCGTGCCGCGTCCAAGGCTATGGAGAAGACATTTGGCAAAACACCGATACCACAGCGCACAGGTGGTAGTATCCCTATCGTGACCATGTTTGAGCGTGTGCTGGGTACCAAGACGGTCCTGATGGGATTTGGTCTGGACTCTGATGCCATCCACTCACCAAATGAGCACTATGGCCTTTTCAACTACTACAAGGGGATTGAGACAATACCATACTTCTTCCAGTACTTTGCTGAGATGAGTAAATAATGGTCTCAGTCTTAAAATGCAAAATGCCCGCTCACTTGCGGGCATTGTGCATTTTAATAGTTTTACAAGATAAGCTACCTGCTAAACTCCTGCAGGTCTTTCATGATCTGATTGGCGATATTATCTGCAGTAGTCTCTGAGTTTGACTCTGCATAGATGCGGATGATAGGTTCTGTATTGCTACGGCGCAGGTGTACCCAGTCTTTTTCAAACTGCACCTTGACGCCGTCTATCGTACTTACCTCATAGTTAGCGTATTTCTTTTCTACCTGCTCAAAAAGCGAATCGATATTCACTGATGTATCCAGGTCTATCTTCTTTTT
>JAFDYP010000137.1 GCA_018267355.1 Bacteroidota bacterium | reverse complement strand
CTTTCAGACGGGACAGGAAGGTGGAGTAGTAGTCGGCCTTGCCTATCACACGATCTTTCTCAAAGACGAAATACAGGTCTCCTTTATCTCCGGTGCGGAATTCTTCTTTGTGCTGCTCAGCATAGGCTTTGAGTTGTTTTTTGACTGCTGAGAGAGGGTGGGCCATCGTATCTGATACATAGGCCAGCCAGTAGCTGTATACATCCGGACCCGTAAACAGGCCGAGATGGTCATTGTAATATTTTGTCACCTCTGCATCTGTGACGGTATAGACAGAGTCGCTTTGTTTTTTGTCATAGAGAGAGGCTAGGTATTTGTCTTCTGCCTGCTGCCTGATGGCTCGGAGGGTGGCCTGTACAGCGGGGTCACTGGCAGTACCTGAGGTGCGCATCGCATCAGATTTGGCTTTGACCAGACTGTAGTGTTTCACCAGCAGCAGGGTAAATGCCTCCATACTACTATTAAATGAAAAATCAGGGGAGATGAACTGCATCCGGCTGATAAGCGCCTGGTCTATTGTATCTGTGCCAGCAGTACCATATGTGGGAGATGACTGGGCACTAAGGCACAGACAAAAAAAGATGCTGCTGGTCACCAGCAGCATCTTGGTATGAATGTATCTGAACCGCATTACTTATTTGGACTGAAAGACATGGATTGCGTATTGGTCGTATTATCGTCCAGCACTTTTGCATTGCACGATACGGGCATGGCTATGGACTGCGTGAGCTGGAGTCCGAGCGTAGCGCCCTGGCCGCAGGCATATGCATTTACACCATTGTACCTGACATTTATCTCGCCGGAGCCTTCGTGTATCTGTACCTGACCATTGATGGAGAAACCAGTAGAGTACGTGACCAGTTCAAAATCGAGTACAAAAACCCTGTTAGGTGATGTGCCGATAGTAGCATACCTGAGTCCATTGCCGGTAGTGACCATATCATCCCAGTAGTAGCAGAAGGTAGGGATACTGAAGCTGCCGGAAGGCAAAGTTGAATTGCTATTGAGTGAGCCGTTGAAGCTGTTTGAGCTATTGAACTGGATGAAGCCATTGGTACTGATGCCGACCCAGGTAGCTGCTACACCGCCGATATATACGGTGAAAGGTAGGTTCACTCCATACTGAGCATCATCCGCGCCGGAGCCGACCAGCGTGGTGACTGCAAAGCCTGCAGGTACACCGCTGGAGCTACCGGAGCTATTCAGGTCATCACGGCTGGATATCATATTGACGCTGGCATTCCAGCCGGCATTGAGGCCAGAGCCCACGGTCCAGGTCTGGTTTGGTTGCAGGATGGTACCATTGCCTACACGCACAGTACCGTCGTCACCATTGACCACTGCCAGGAGGAGCCAGTTCTCTGGTACTACGAGTGCAGAGGTGTACTGTGCTACGCGGAAATTGGCTGCTACGCTACCGTTATTGGAGCCGACCGGCAGGATATAGTAGAGTGCCTGCCATGCGCCCAGTGGTATACCACTGGCAGTAGCGGTGACATTGCCTGCACCACCTACGCCGGTGATGGTGCCGGAGCCCGGCTGTGTGATATCAAAGTAGCCGCTCGTGCTGAACTGGCTGCCATTACCATTGCTGATCACGATGAAACGGTTGCTCCAGTTGAAATTGCCACCGATGTAGGATATGTTGCCACCACCTGTCATGTTCGCATTGCTATGCAGCAGGGCTGCGTAGGTGTCGTGCATATTGATAGTAGGATTGCCAGATACGCCATTGCCGTTTGTGATATTGAGCTGATTGGTACCACTGGTGGTGCCTACTGCGGCTGTGATCGTACGTGGAGCTGTGAGTGTACCTGTGCCGTCCACGGCTACGAGGCCATTGGTATAGTTGGCAAAGCGTACAGTACCGGTAGTGTGAAACTGTGCCGTAGGTGCTACGCCGCCTATGCTTACGTTGCCAGAGTTATTGATGCGCATCGCTTCGTTGGCACCGTTGTAGTAGAAGTACGCATTGCTAAAGCGCATACCCAGGTCACGCCATGCCACACTAGGGGAGAGGGCGGAGATATAGGCCGCATTATTGGTAGTAGAGTAGCTGAAGCCGAGCGCGCCTGCAGTGGTACCATCACCACCTACAGTAGCCTGACCGGTACCCCAGGCGGCCACGTTGCCGTCAGAGTTGGTAGTGATCACACTGAGCTTTGCCGCTGGTGCACTACTGCCCATACCTACGTTGCCGTTACCTTTGAAACGGACATTCTCTGTAAAAGCGCCACTGCTACCATAGCCCACCGCTACATCAGAACCTACAACATCTGAGTGTATCTGCAAGAGGCCAGACTGTATGCCAAATCCATAATGTACGCCAGAGTTGCCCCACAGCGCTATCTTGTCACCTAAGGTATTGGCAAAGTTAAGTGGGAAACCTGGTGTTGCCTGATTGATACCTACATTGCCCCCATTGAAGAGAGCGGAGTAGGTAGCATTAGAAAAAGTAGCTGTACCGGTCCATGTCTTATTGCCACCTGCAGTCTGGGTAGTGGTGAGGTCTACCCATCCTTGCGTGCTGCTGCCTGTACCGCCATTGGCTACAGGCAGTACACCAGATACATCAGATGTGAGAGATACGGCACTGCTGCTGAGCAGGCCGGAGGCGTTATTATGTACTACACCTGCCGTACTGAAAGGTGATACAGTGACAGTATTGCCAAAGGTGGCTGCACCAGTGTGAGAGGATGTACCGCTGATAGCTGTATTGCCTCCCACATTCAGATTGCCACTGATACCTTCGCCGCCTGTCACTACTACTGCACCACTGGTACTGTTAGTAGAAGCGGTGCCACTGGTAAATGAACCATTGCCTGACCAGGTCTTATTGCCGGCGGCAGTCTGGTTGGTGGTAAGGTCTACCCATGCCTGTGTGCTGCTGCCAGTACCGCCATTGGCTACCGGGAGGATGCCCGATACCTCAGAGCCGAGTGCTACCTGGCCGAAAGACGGTGCCCCGGCTGCATTGCCGTGGAGCACAGTACTGGTAGTGCCCGGCAGGGTGCCCAGCGTACCTGCGGCAGTATTGGTCACGACACCTGCGGTGGTCAGCGTCTTTACATTCACACCACCGGTACTATTGCCCAGATTGACTGCGCCTGTGCCGCCTACGCCTACACTGGTAGCTCCGGAGCCGGTAGTATTGATGCTGGTAGTACCTGCCTGTGTGAGGGCACCGAGGGTAGAGGTGCCGGTCACAGAGAGCGTACCGCCTATAGTACCGTTGCCACTTGTATTGAAACCTGCACCTGACTGCGGTGATGCTGTCTGATTCTTTATAAAATTATTGCCGCCGGACTGATTGTCACTGACGAGCCTCCAGCCCGAGGCGATATACTGAAATGACATCACGCCGCCAGAGGCTGCGATGGTCTGGCCGGCAAATGTCACTGCCTGCGCATCTGTATTATAGATGGTCAGAAATTGGCCGTCTACAGGCCCGGTAGCTGTGGCGGCATTGGCTGCACTGGCACCGTCATCGGTGATGGTGTAGATGGTCACGTTGGCCGGGATGGTGATCGTAGCTCCGGCGGGGCCGCTCTGCGGCGTGGAGGCTACTGCACCGTTTACTGTTAGTTTAGCACCAGGGGTAGTGGTGCCGACGCCTACGTTTTGTGCTATGGCTGCAGATAGAGACAGTGATGCAGCGAAAAGCGTAAAGATTCTCTTCATTAATGATGGTGGTTTACTTGTATATAAAACAGGGTGGTCAAAAATACGCAAAAATAATACCCGATAGAAGTTTAATTAATAATCAATGCTATAGCACCGCCAAAACGTAAAGAAAGCAGGACGCAGTGTCTTGGCAATCGAACAATAAAAAGCCCGTGCGATCTCACACGGGCTTAGGAGCTATTATGCTAGAAAGATTATTGAATGGTGTAGACCAGCTGCAGTGTATAGTTTCTCGGTGCCTGAAACTGCCCCGGTCGAGTCATCCACTCTGTATTGGCTACATTCTTGATGATAAACGCCATTTTGAAGTTCTTGACCGGTTTGAAGCCCAGCGACAGATTCAGGATGCTATATCCCTTGCTACCGGCAGCGAGCTGGGCGGCACGATAGTTGGCCAGACCGGCAAAAGCAGTAGACTGCGATGAAAAGAGCGGGCTGATAAATGCATAGTCAATATTTTCCTGAAAGCTCAGATACTGGTAGTCGAGATTGAAATCCCATTTCTTATATCCTACATTAAAGATGAGCTTGAACTGATGGCGGGAGCGATATTTTAGCACGTTACTCTTGCTCGATGAGGTCATAGCATATGTCAGGTAGCTGGAGTCAGGATTGCTCACAGGATCGTGGTTGGCATCATTACTCGTACGTACATTGACAGGGAATGTGACACCGCCCACATTGTATGGCACTACGGCATGTGTACCTATAGTATCTCCATAGATATTGGTCATGATGAGACGCTTATTCCAGTCCAGAGCACGGGCATCGGTGAAAGCATAGCCTGCTATGAGGCCCAGTTCAAAATTGCCAATCTTGCCTTGAATGCCGGCGGTCAGCTCTGTACCGAGGATACGGGTATTGCCTATATTCTGAGAAGAGAAGCCGAGGCCACCGAGTCCTGGAGAGTTAGCATTGCCAAACTGTCCGAAGGTGAACTCCATCATGTTATTGTAATAATTGGCAAAGAAGGCTGCATCACCATAGCCCATCCAGTTTCTACCGATCTTGAATGCCTGCTTGATACCCAGCTCTGCACTATAGCCTTTTTCGGGCTTCAGGTTAGGATTGCTATACACGCCCAGCGGGCCTACATAGGTATGTACGTACAGCTCTGCCAGAGATGGATAGCGGAAGCCCATGCTACCTGAGGCACGGATAAAGGTACCCTCAGCAGCCTGATAGTTGATACCGATACGGCCCAGCGGATATTTCAGAGTGCTGAGGCTATTGGTGCGACCTATCACTACATACCGGTTAGTAGTAGTCAGGCTATCTCGGTCATTATTAAAGTACTCCCAGCGGCCACCCACAGTGAGGCTCAGTTTGCCAAAAAACTTTTTGTCTACCTGGGCATAGACTGCCACATTGCCACGGTCATGATTGCCTATCAGTGAGGCGCTGTCTATAGAGCCTTTGGGCGCGCGGGCCAGGTCATACATGCCCACCAGTCCGGTGATAATGGTGAGGTCTATCTTCTTCATCATCTTGGCGTATTGAAACTCTATGTAGTTCTTGTGGCCTATAGAGCCCTGCCCTGTAGTATTGATGTTGGACGAGTTGAGATACCGGTAGCGGAATGTGAACCGGTTATCCTTCTTATCATAATAGTTGATGAACGGATCTATGATATAGCGTCCATTGTGATAAATGGTGATAGTGCCGGGCAGTGGCTCATATCCTTTTTTGCCTATACTATCCCATACGAAGAAGGTCTTGCCCCAGCTATAATAAGCCAATGCGCTGATGCCCATATTGAGGCCTTCTATTTTCTTTGACCTCCAGCGCAGTTTGAGATTGGCATGCATGTCATGACTATCAGATGAGTCGAGATAGCCACGGTCAGTAGTGATACCGAGGCCTGTGATGATGTCAAACTGGCCCACCTTGCGGCGGTCAGCAAAATTGGTACCCATAAAGTACTGCTGCTGGCCTGGCAGCCACCACTTCATATCCCTGTTTGGCGGAGCCTGATAGAAGCCGGCGTAGCTGGTCACTTTTGTAAATGGCTTATCAGTAGGCCAGGCGCTGATCGCATTGATGATACCATTCAGGGCACCGGAGCCATAGAGAGACGATGCGGCGCCTTTGATCACTTCTACCTGTTCCACATTTTCCATAGGGATCACCGACCACTTGGCATCATCTGCATCTGCAGTAGTGATAGGTATACCATCATATAGTACTGCCACACGGGATCCGGCACCGTAGCTCCATCCGGAGCCTGAGCGGATATTGGCCTGACCATCAGCTATGGTCACGCCCGGTATCTTTTGCACGCCGGTAGAGAGGTCAGTGATATTCTGGTTGGCCAGGGTAGTGCCTTTCATCACCTCCATAGATACAGTCTCTTCGCTCAGCTTCTTGGCATATTTACTGCCAGATACGACCACTTCATCTATCATTTTGGCCTTATCTTTTATGATGACATTCTGCACCTGGTTTTCACCTTCTTTGAGCGTCACGGTCAGTTTGGTGTCTTCTTTACCTACGGAGTGGTAGACCACAGTATAGGTGCCGGCAGGTACGCTCAGCTCATAGTTGCCATCATAGTCGGCTGTAGTGGCCTGATTTTTGGAGACATCTATCACTACTGTAGCTCCGAGCAGGGGCTCGCCCTTTTCATCGGTTACCTTACCGGTTATTTTCCCATTTTGGGCATACGTCATCAGAGAGAGCAGTGTAAAACACAGCGCGT
>JAFDYP010000136.1 GCA_018267355.1 Bacteroidota bacterium | reverse complement strand
CAATGTAAGTGAAAAGGAGTCCGTACGCCTGCAGAATGTACTGCTATCACTGCAGAGTGCGCAGCGCAGCAACTATGAGAGCCTGCTGGATGCCGAGAGCGATGTGAAGCAGATGCTGAAGTTCAGCAAAAATGAGTTTATAGTGCCGGACCTGCCGCAGGCCAGAGATGTATCTACCCAGATCAGAAGCATAGGCATAGACTCTCTGAATAGCATAGCACTGACCGAGCGCTATGATGTCAAGGCCGCCAAACTGGGTGTAGACATAGCTAATACCCAGCTGCGACTGCAACGGGCACAGGGTGTACCTGATCCGTCGCTATTCTTCGAGTATGACCGCTTCGGTAGCTCGTATACCAACTATACCGGCCTCGGTGTCAGCATAGACCTGCCCGTATTTAATCATAATCAGGGTAATATCCGCTCTGCCAAGGCTGGCATCAAGGCCGCGCAGTACAGCTCTGACAATGCATACCTGGGCCTGACCACAGACGTGGCCAGCGCGCTCATGAAGATGCTCAACATCACTGATATGCAGAAGACCTTTGACCAGAACTACAATAAGTCATTTAATAAGGTATCTCAGGGCATGGTAGACCTCTACAAAGAGCGGAAGATAGGCCTCGTGGAGTTTCTGGATTTCTTTGATAGCTATGGCGAGTCTAAAAGGAACCTGAACCAGCTCACCTCTGACTACCGCCAGGGCGTCTATGAGCTGAACTATACCCTGGGCAAGGATGTATTCTGATAAATCAATCCATCAATAAGCATATCGCAAAATATATATGATAAGAAAAACAGTTTTTGTAGCAGCTCTCTCTCTGGCTCTGGGCGGCCTGACATCCTGCCACCACGAGGATAAAAAGCAAGAGACCAAGATCGAGAACTTTGTCCTCAGTGATACCATGCAGAAGATCATCAAAGTAGATGAAGTGACGCTGGATAAAGTGGATGGTGTGGTGAACCTCAATGGCGATATCAGCTACGATCAGAATAATGTGATCAGGGTGATGCCTATGGTGAGCGGCATAGCTCAGGATGTAAAGGTAAACCTGGGAGACCGCGTGACGCAAGGCCAGACACTTGCTACGATCAAAAGCGCAGAGGCCATGGGCCTGCAAAACGACCTGGTCAATGCCCGTGCAGCAGAAACCCTGGCTAAGAAAAACCTGGAGGTGACCCAGTCTATGATGGATAAAGGGGTAGCCAGCCAGCGCGATCTGCTGCAGGCGCAGCAGGACCTGGCCAAGGCCGAGGCCGATCTGAACCGTGTGAGCAGCCAGCTCTCCCTGATAGGTACCAGCGCGGCAGGCAATGGGGCCGTGGTGGCGATCACCTCTCCTGACAATGGATTCATAGTAGAGCGGAAGCTCAATCCTAATCAGCCCATCCGCTCTGATGATGCTACACCGCTTTTCACGGTATCAGACCTGAAGCGCGTGTGGGTACTGGCCAATGTATATGAGGTGGATGTAGAGAAGGTGAAAGTAGGCGACTCCGTAGAGGTGCATACGCTCGCGCATCCTGACAATGTGTACTACGGTAGGATAGACCTCGTATCCAATGCACTGGACCCCGTAGCCCGCACCCTGCAGGTACGCGTGGTATTGGACAACCCCAACTATGAACTGAAGCCGGAAATGTACGCGCGCGTGTCTGTACGATTCAAAGAGCAGGATAAGGAAATGCCCAATGTGCCGAGTGCGGCGATCGTATTTGATAAAAGCCGCAACTATGTAGTGGTATATCATGCCAAAGATAACCTGGAGATACGCGAGGTAGAGATACTGGATGCGCAGGGACCACGTACCTATATCTCCGCAGGGCTCAAGCCGGGAGAGAAGGTGATCTCAAAGGCAGCGCTGCTGATCTATCAGGCTATTCGTCAGTAACCGATTGGACAAAGTTTAAATAAACTCATTCATGAATAAGTTCTTCAGGAACGTCGTAGGCTTTGCCCTCAAGAATAAAGTATTCGTATTCTTCATCACCGTAGTGGCGATCATAGCGGGTGCCTTCTCTTATATCAATACACCTATAGAGGCCTTCCCGGATGTGATGAGCACACGTGTCATCATCATCACCCAGTGGTCAGGCCGCAGCGCAGAGGAGGTGGAGAAATTTGTGACCATCCCGATAGAGATCGAGATGAACTCGGTACCTAAGAAAACATCCCTGCGGTCTATCTCTCTTTTCGGCCTTAGTGTCATCACCATCATGTTTGAAGATGACATGGAGGACTTTCGCGCACGGCAGGAAGTGGCCAACAGGCTACAGGGCATCAACCTGCCTGATGGTGCAGACCCTGAGATAGAGCCACCATATGGCCCGACGGGTGAGATCTTCCGCTATACACTCAAGAGCAAAACGCGGTCAGTGCGTGAGCTGAAGACCATACAGGACTGGGTCATAGAGCGGCAGATCAAGGCTGTACCGGGCATAGCAGATGTGGTATCATTTGGTGGCCAGGTCAAGACCTATGAGGTGAGCGTAGACCCCGGCCAGCTGGCCAAGTATAATATGACAGCGCTCGATGTCTATACAGCGATCAGCAAGAGTAACGTGAACGTAGGCGGTGATGTGATCACTAAAAATAACCAGGCCTATGTAGTGCGTGGTATAGGCCTGCTGAATGATATACATGAGATAGAAAATGTGATCATAGACAGCCGCAATAATACTCCTATCCTGGTGAAAAATGTAGCGCGCGTAGTAGAGTCCAGCCTGCCAAAGCTGGGCTTCATAGGGCGCGACTCTACTGACGACCTGGTGGAGGGGATCATAGTGATGCGCAAGGGTGAGAACCCGAGTGAAGTGCTGGCGGCACTGCGCGACAAGGTAAGCGAACTCAACGATGTGATACTACCGGCAGATGTCAAAATAGATACCTTCTACGACCGCGGTACACTGATCAACTATACTACCCATACCGTACTGCACAACCTGCTGGAAGGTATCTTCCTCGTGACGGTGATCGTCTTTGTCTTTATGCTGGACTGGCGCACCACGGTGATCGTGTCCATCATCATCCCGCTGGCCCTGCTTTTTGCTTTCTTCTGTATGAAGATGAAAGGCATGACGGCGAACCTCCTCTCGCTGGGTGCGGTAGATTTTGGTATCATCATAGACGGTGCGGTGGTGATGGTAGAGGGGCTATTTGTGGCGCTGGATGAGCTGGCGCATAAATACGGACCGGAGCGGTTCAATAAACTGTCCAAGCTCGGAATGATCAAGCGTATAGGTGGCGAAAAGGCAAAGGCTGTCTTCTTCTCCAAGATGATCATCATCACGGCGCTGCTGCCTATCTTCTCCTTCCAGAAGGTAGAAGGAAAGATGTTCTCTCCACTCGCGTGGACGCTGGGTTTTGCGCTGCTGGGTGCGTTGATCTTTACCCTCACACTAGTGCCTGTACTGATCAGCATCCTGCTCAATACGAATGTGAAAGAGAAGCATAATGTCTTCGTAGAATTTATCCAGAAAAAGATATTCGCAGGCTTCAGCTTTACCTTCAAGAATGGCAAAACGAGCCTGGCTGTAGCTACAGCCATCATGATATTCGGACTCGTCAGCTTCAACTTCCTCGGTACGGAGTTTCTGCCACACCTCAATGAAGGTGCGATATACATCCGCGCTAATATGCCACTCAGCACCTCTCTGGACCAGTCTGTAGAGATGACCAAAAAGCTCAGGAAGATAATGGTGTCATATCCTGAGATCAGGGGAGTGATGTCGCAGACCGGCCGTCCTAATGACGGTACTGACCCGACCAGCTTCTTCAATATAGAGTTTCACGTAGACCTGAAGCCTAAGGAAGAGTGGACCAGGAATATCACCAAGGATCAGCTCATAGACTCTATGCAGGCGCGCTTTGCAGAGTTTCAGGGCATCTCGTTCAACTTTTCCCAGCCTATCATGGATAATGTGGAAGAGGCAGTGAGCGGCGTGAAGGGATCGCTGGCTGTGAAGATATATGGCACAGATCTCTTCCAGCTGGAGGAGCTGGCAGACTCTGCGCAGCACATACTGGAGCATGTACAGGGGGTAGAGGATCTCGGCGTGGTCAAACTCATAGGCCAGCCGGAGCTGCGTGTAGAGCTCAATCAGGAGAAGATGGGCGTCTATGGCGTAGCTACTGCAGATGCGCAGGCCGTGATAGAGATGGCCATAGGTGGCAAGGGTGCTACACAGATCTATGAGGGCGAGCGCAAGTTTGATATACGTGTGCGCTACAGCCCCGAGTATCGTGAAGACGAGAGTGCCATAGGTATGCTGATGGTGCCTACACTGACAGGTACCAAGGTGCCGCTCAAAGAGATAGCACGTATCCATACTGTGACGGGACCAGCATTCGTCTATCGCGAGGGCAATAAGCGCTTCTGTGCCGTGAAGTTTTCTGTGCGTGGCCGTGACCTGGGTAGCACGATAGCTGAGGCTCAGAAGAAAGTAGGAGAAAAGATCAAGCTCGGCAAAGGTATGAGCATGGAGTGGAAGGGAGAATTTGAAAACCAGGTCCGCGCCCAGAAGCGCCTGGGCCAGGTGGTACCTATCAGCCTCACTGTGATCTTCATCCTGCTGTTCATTACGTTTGGCAGCTTCCAGGATGCAGGCCTCGTGATACTCAAGGTGCCATTTGCCCTCATAGGCGGCATATGGATGCTGCTACTCACCAGTACCAACTTCAGTATCTCTGCGGGTGTGGGCTTTATCGCCCTCTTCGGGGTCTGCGTGCAGAATGGTGTCTTGCTCATATCAGGCTTCCACGAGTATATGCAGATGGGCTACTCACTGGTAGATAGTATAGAGAGTACGGTGCGCACACGTATCCGCCCCGTAGTGATGACAGCCATGATGGCCGCTATAGGCCTGCTGCCTGCGGCTATCAGCACAGGTATCGGCTCCGAGACGCAGCGCCCGCTGGCGCGCGTCATGATCGGTGGCCTGGTCACAGATACTATCTTTACGCTGCTTATTTTCCCTATCATACTGGAGCTGGTATATGCACGCAAACTGCACAAGGAGCAGCAAGGCCATCAGGCTCGTCTGAATGCCAAGAGTGCACAGCAGTAAGTAGCGGAGAAAGCTACCGGCGCAGCATGCGGATCACCGCTATGATGAGAGCGATAGCTATGATGCCGCCCAGCAGGATATAGTACCAGTTTCTGGAGAAATACAGTGCATAGCGGATATGCTGTATCTCATCTGTGAGATCGGTCTTGTATTGCTCTTTCTGCAGAAACTCAAATTGCTGCTGCGCTTCGGTCAATTTGCCCGTTTTCTTGTAGCACATGCCGAGGTAGTAGATGGCATCCAGGTAGCGTGCGTGGCAGCTGTCTGTCTGGCAGGAGTCCCACACGATGCCTGCTGTGCGCAGGCTGGCCGATGCCGAGTCAAACTGATGTAGCTTATAGTTGGTGATGCCTTTGTTATAGTTGCCCTCCGGCTGGCGGCTGTTCATCTGTATTGCTTTCTGAAAGAAGCCTATGGCCCGGCTGTAGCTGCCAGACTGGTAGTAGCAGATACCTATGTTATTGATCACGTCGGCATTTTCGCTCAGGTCGGCGCGTGCAGCGGAGTAGTCCCTCAGGGCGCTGTCATAGTTTTTTGCTAGTACAAATATCTCTGCCCGGTGTATGAGCGCATCCGTATTAGACGGGTCTGCCTCCAGGCAGTGGCTGAACTGTATCAGCGCATCCTCATAGCGATGCTGGTCACGCAGGCAGAGGCCGGAGATCAGCAGTCCATTGATATTGCGCGGGTCTATGGCCAGTGCCTGCCTGCTGCAGACCAGTGCAGAATCCGTCTGATGCAGCCGATAGGCCGTGATAGCCGCCAGCGTGAGGTAGTCCAGATTGTCTCCGCGGAGGGAGAGGCTCCTTCTGACAGCAGCATATGCACTGTCATAGCGTTTGTCGTCGTATAGCAGGAGTGCCTGCCGGTAGGGTAGCGTGTCATTGGCCGGCTGCAGCAGGGCCAGGCGCTGCCAGTACATGAGTGCAGAGTCTGTCTCAGATGTGGCAGTATAGAGGTCTGCGAGCTGGCGGATCAGCGTGGCGCTGGCAGGATACCGGGCATAGCGGGCCCTGGTACTCTGGATAGCGGAGTCCAGACGGGTGTAGTCGTATCCCGTGTATGGGTTGTCATCACCATACCTTTCCAATGAAAAGGCATATCCTGATGATAGCAGGATCAGGAAGCACAACAGAAAGTTTATGGCATCTTTTTTTTGCAGCACGCAGCAGCCTTTGCAGCAAAGTAAGGAAAAATACACAAACACCTATCCACAGCAGGCTGGCGCAAACTGATGTATATTAGCTGAAAATGCGCATGAAAGGATTCTCAAACGACAGCGTAAAGCAGTTTTACTTCCTCGCGGTGCTTACCATATTGGCTGGCATATTAGGATATATGCTGCGAGATTACATTAGCTCTTTTCTCGGAGCAGCTACGTTGTACATTGTATTCAGGCAGCCGCTGCACTATCTCACCGAGCAGCGCCGCTGGCACAAAGCACTCGCAGTGTCAGCCCTCATAGTGGTGTCTATGATCGTTGTACTGATACCTGTGGGGCTGCTATCTTTTATGCTATCATCCAAGGCGCAGTACCTGGTAGAGCACTATGCCGAGTTTCTCGATATAGTGAAGGGGTGGAATGAGCGCCTCTCAGCAGGCTATGGCGTCAACCTCATCTCTCAGGAGTCTATCAGCAAGGTGACTACTGCGGGCGCCGACTTCATCCCGGTATTGCTCTCGGCCACACTGAGTTCCTTTACACAGATAGCAGTGCTCTACTTCCTGCTGTACTTTATGATGATGGAGGGGCGCAGCATGGAGCGGCGGGTGCTGCAGTACTCGCCTT
>JAFDYP010000135.1 GCA_018267355.1 Bacteroidota bacterium | reverse complement strand
CCTGGGCTGGTATCGGCTCTCCGCCGCGCAGGTAGTAGGGGTAGTATCCATCCTGTCGCTCACTCTTATCAATATGCGGGGTATACACTATGGCAAAGTGATAGCGCGGATCTTTTCATCTACCAAGCTGGTAGCCTTGTTTGGCCTTATCATACTCGGGTTGATATTCTTTCGCAATGCGGAAGTATGGCAGAACAACTTCACAAACACATGGAGCAATATGGCCTGGAGCAAAGATGCAGGTGGTCAATGGAGCTGGAAGGAGCTTTCGTCATTTGGGGTAGTGACTGCACTGGGTGCTGCTCTGGTAGGGTCGCTCTTCTCATCAGATGCGTGGAATAATGTGACATTTATATCAGGCGATATAGAGAACCCTAAACGCAATATACCGCTCAGCCTCCTCTTTGGTACCCTGATCGTGACGGTGCTATATGTACTGACCAATATGGCCTACCTGAGCCTGCTGCCTGTAGTGGGTGATCCCGGCGGCAGTAATGTGGCCTCACAGGGTATCCAGTTTGCAGCCAATGACCGGGTAGGTACCGCTGCTGCTACGATGATATTTGGGACCACTTCTACAGTCATCATGGCTATACTCATCATGATTTCCACTTTCAGTTGCAATAATGGCATCATACTCTCCAGCGTACGTGTATACCAGGCTATGGCCAGAGATGGTCTTTTCTTCAACAAGATGAAGGAGGACAATAAGAATGGAGTACCGGGCTTTGCGCTCTGGATCCAGTTTGTCTGGGCAGCCCTGCTCACCCTATCCGGTCAGTATGGCCCGCTGCTGGACTATGTGATGTTTGGGGTCATGCTGTTTTATATCCTCACCATAGCGGGCATATTCATACTGCGCCGCACCCGGCCTGACGCAGAGAGACCGTACAGGGCATTCGGATATCCTGTAGTGCCTATCATTTATATCATTTTCGCGGTATTGTTTTGTGTCAATCTCCTATATACTAAACGGGAAAACTCCATTCCCGGACTCATTATTATCCTGGCTGGTATTCCGGTTTATTTTATCTGGCGCCGTGTCAATACAGATACAACTGTCAGCAGCAAATAATAGGCTTCCCTATTCGTTTTAATAAATGACCTTGAACAAATCTATCTAAACCCGATAATGAGCTACAAAGACAAACTGGACAAATGCCTCATCTCCCTGGATATGGGTGATCAGAATGCACTCTTTATAGTCATGGCCAAGGATGGTACCATATGCCGTGGTGGCAATGGTAACCCTGATGCACATCTGGAGCTGCTCAAAGGCTATAGCGACCTGGGGCACTATGAGGCTTTTATGATGACTGTAGATGAAAACTGGTTTATGTTTTCAGGAGCATTTGAGCAGACTCCGTATGAAGGCAGATTGTGTAAGCTACTAGTCGTTTTTAGTGGGCCGCATGGAGAGGAGGCAGGCTTCAAAGTGACATATGGAGAAGACTCTGTAGGCCCGCCAAAGGAGATCGTACAGATGCTGATCAATGCTGTGAAACTGACCGAAGACTGGTATCAGGAGGAGAGGGCAAAACTCAAAGTACAGCCCGTGATCACTGCACCAGTACCATCGGAAGCACCAGAGGAGGAAAATAAATGGTGGCAATTCTGGAAATGAGTTAATCCCGCCGGAGTACAGCTCCGAAAGCGGAAATGTCCAATAGGATCATGGCCAGCGCAAAAAGCCATAAACCCATGACCGCTGCAATGATCAGGTGCAGCAGTATGACAGCTGATAATATCTGCCTCTGCACCGGCCGTATCCAGATGAGAAATGGGAATAATAATTCAAGGATTATGACCGACATGCCAGCCAGCGCTGCTACATGAGGTACGCTCAATAGGCGGACCATGAAGGGTGTGATCCATGAAGTAAACTGCGGCTGATGCACCAGATCCCAGAGGCCGGAGCCGTCATGCCAGGCGGGCCCGGTGATCTTGCAGACAGCACTCACAAAGTATATGATACAAACATGGATTTGGAGCGTTTTGAGATAGATGGGGCTCAGATTTTCTTCCGTTTCTGAAATACCTGCGCTGCCAACTGGAAAAATGACACAATAAAAGAGCATCATGGTAAGTATGGCATCAAACCCATAAGATGTCAGATGGCTACTATTGAGCGTGATCACGGTCAGTGCCCAGGACATCATAGCTGCTATACGGGTATAGTAACCTGCCGCCAGCATCATAGCTGCTATGAGAGTCATACCAAAATAGGCCTGCAGGAAGAGCGACTCCGGGAGGTATGGCCGGATATATACATAAAGCCCCTGCAACGACGGTATGAACGGGAGCTGCGAGAATACAGCAATATCTGACGGAATGAAACCATTGCTGCTATACAAAAATGTATGGCTGCCCCACTCAGACAGCGTACGGGCCACTAGCAGCACACCCGCACTGATGCGCAAAGTACGAAGCCACTGTCTGCCACCACTATTCGCAGAGAAAATGTGCCCTACTTTACTCATAGGCGTATTCCTTTTTGTATAGCTCCAGAGCAGTGGGAGCCCGGGTGGCAGCGCAGCAGGCCGGAGACAGGTATCTGCTGATCGTGACAGCTATAGTCCGGCTCCCCGGGTATAGCTGCCGGTAGTGCCTTGATACTATTTCACCGAGTGTCTTATAGTCTTCATTGTCACATAATAGCTGTATAGCAGCTACTGTCCTGAGCCCAGCTGTAGTAGATGAGCTATTCATCTCCAGCCGTGTCATCGTGCCACTGCTGTCTGTGACGACCGCAGAGACGAGATACTGTGGTGGAATGTCAGGAGAAAAGAATGAATAGGGATGCCCGCCTGTCACTGACAAATAATAAATATCAGGCTTCTGCAGAACTGAGGGCAGCCAGCTGAAGTCAAAAATGCGGCTTCCCGTGCATATGAGCAGCAGATGAACCGCGAGGAGAATTTTCACGATGGCCCTTTTCACAATACTGTTTAAATCGTATTTCGCAAGATATAAATAGCGGCAATGGTATTTGCAGTTCAATGTAATGTCTCTTGTATTGAGTTAAATCATTTTTAATACTCAATGAAGCCATTATATTTGCCTTGTTTATACTCAGTCTAAATAAGGTAAATGAACTGGCTTCGTCTACATT
>JAFDYP010000134.1 GCA_018267355.1 Bacteroidota bacterium | reverse complement strand
AAAGGCGATCGCTGAGAAGTTTGCCTATGAGAAAAGGCAGATCGTAAAAGAACTGAAAATACACGGCATACATAGTGTGCTCACCCCTCCTGACCAGCTGACAGTCAATACAATAAACAAATATCTGGAGCTGAAGGCGCGAGACCTGATCTAGCTCATGGCAGTCTGGTTTTTTACGCTACATTTGCCGCCGCTTATCATGAGTACAGGTCGTACACAATATATCCCGCTGGAGGTGGCCAAAGAGCTGCTCTGGTGGCTGCTCAGCGCGGTAGTAGCGGCGATGATCATGCTCCCGCTCACTTCTAAGCTATACTTCAAGCCATTGTGGATCAATGGGCTATTTATAGTCATGGCGCTGACCTATTTCCGGTATTCGGTGTTGCTCAAAACTACTTTTGTACTGCGCCCGGTCTGGGTCAAATTCCTGCTGGCTGTATTCAACATCAACTTCTTCGTCTATGTGCTCAGGCGTCTGCAGGAGTTCATGCATATCTATGATTCATTTACCATAGAGGCTATGGGCACCCCGCGCCGCCCGCTCGCGCCGGAGGAGGTAGACCCGCTTTTCCGATACTTTTTTGAAGAGATCAATCTGGCCTGCGTAGCCTGTCTTACCCTATCTGTTGTATTGATAGTCAGGATGATAGCTGTGTACTGGAGTGGCGCAAAGCTGAGGCTCAATGCTGGAAGCGAAGAGTAAGAAATTGGCACTTTTGGCATATGGCCCTGGGGGTCAAAGTGCCTTATTAGCCGTATATTTGCAGACTTATAAATTAATGTGATGAAGAAATTTTCAGATATAGAATACCGTAGACCCGACCTGGAGAAAGTACAAAGCGACTTTCAAGGCCTTCTGCAGCAGTTTGATAAAGCGGCAGATGCTCAGGAGCAGGAGACCGTGATCAATAAGATCAATGAGCTGAAGGCAGAGTTTCAGACGGCGGGCAGCATAGCCACAGTGCGCAACTCCATTGATACCTCCAATGCCTTCTATGAGACAGAGCAGGAGTTTTTTGACAATACAGAACCGATCTTCCGCGATCTCAATATTCAGTTTTACAAGTCACTGAATAACTCTCCTTTCAAAGCCCAACTCGAAAAAAAGTTTGGCAGGCAGCTATTTGATATCGCTGCCACCAGCGTCCGTAGCTTCGGACCTGCTGTGATAGGTGATATGCAGGAGGAAAATAGGCTGGGTACAGAATATTCCAAATTGGTGGCTACCGCTGAGCTGGAGTTTCGTGGTGAGAAATATAACCTCGCAGGTGTCGAGCCATTTGAGCAGAGCACAGATCGCGAGACGCGCAAAGAGGCCGCTACTACTAAGTACAAGTGGTGGGCAGAAAACGCGGGCGAGTTTGACACCATCTATGACAAACTGGTCAAGACACGCACCAAGATCGCTCACAAGCTCGGCTATAAAAATTTCGTAGAGCTGGGCTATGACCGCATGCTGCGCACAGACTACAAGGCAGAAGATGTGGTAAAATTCCGCAAACAGGTACTCGACCACGTAGTACCCCTGTCAAACGAACTGCGCGAGCGCCAGCGCCGCCGCCTCGGCCTGGACAAGCTGAAATACTATGACATACCTCTCAACTTCCTCTCCGGCAATGCTACCCCTAAAGGATCACCGGACTGGATCGTAGATAATGGTAAGAAGATGTACAGCGAGCTGTCTCCTGAGACCAAGGAGTTCTTTAACTTTATGATGGACTATGACCTCATGGACCTCAATAACAAGAAGAACAAGCAGGCCGGTGGCTATTGCACCCACTTCTCTCAGTACAAGGCGCCATTTATCTTTTCAAACTTTAATGGTACCTCACATGATATAGACGTACTCACGCACGAGGCAGGCCATGCCTTTCAGTGCTACCAGAGCCGCAATAACAGCATAGAGGAATATCTCTGGCCTACCTATGAGGCCTGCGAGATCCACTCTATGAGCATGGAGTTCTTTGCCTGGCCGTGGATGGAGCTTTTCTTCCAGCAGGATACTGAGAAATATAAGTTCTCTCACCTGTCATCTGCTATGCTCTTCCTGCCATATGGCGTGGCAGTGGACGAGTTCCAGCATGTGGTATATGAGAATCCGGATATGACCCCTAAGCAGCGCGATGAGGTGTGGCGCGATATAGACCGCAAGTACCGCCCATATGTAGACTATGATGGCAATGCTTATCTGGAGAATGGCGGACTCTGGAAGCGCCAGGGCCATATCTTCCGTTCGCCTTTCTACTACATAGACTACTGCCTGGCTCAGATATGTGCGTTGCAATTTTGGAACCGCGCGCAGAAGGGAGACAAAACAGCATGGGCTGACTACCTGACCCTCTGCAAAGCAGGCGGCAGCAAGTCATTCCTCGACTTGGTCAAACTGGCTAACCTCAATAATCCATTTGAGCCGAGCACTGTACAGCCGGTTATCAGCGAGGTGAAGTCATGGCTGGACAAAGTGGACGACACGAAACTGTAGGAAATAGGTGAACAGGAAAGCTGAAAGTCAGTGATCCGGTAAATAACAAAAAGGGCTTAGTATAATTACTAAGCCCTTTTCTATTGATGAATATCGGTAGAAGGGTTTCCTGATTCCCAGTTTTCCTGATTTCCCAGATCAACCGATCACTCTCCCTTGCCTGATCCCTTAAACTGGTCCTCTGTGTATTTGAAAAGCACATTGAAGCTCGTCAGGGAGCCGTATATGCGCGTGATGTATTGCTGCAGGTCTACTTTTTCTTCGTCAGTCAGCACCTTGTGGGCGTTGATATTCTGCTCCAGCACACGGAGGCGGTCCCGCACCATCACGATCTTGTGAAAGAAAGTATCGATAGGCATTTCCTTAGACTGTACATCAGTGCTGCCCGGTTTTAGCACCAGTGTGCCGCCTGTCCACTTGGCACCGAGGGCTATCACCTCTGACACGGCCGCTTTGCGGTCCAGCACGTTCTCCAGTGCCGTCTCTATATCTGCCATAGTAAACGGCGTCTGCTCACTCTCCACTTTCTCCAATATTTGTAATCCGTCATACTCCCGGTCTATACCGCGCGTAGACCCGCCATCACGAAACCAGATACTATAATACGAAGCATCCATGTCTACGATCACACCCTTGCCATATTTAGGATGCTCCACGCGGGAGCCGATACCGAGCTGAGAGTCACTCATGAGGATTTTTGTTTTGCTACAATGCTAAAGGATAAATGCCGAACAAGCAATGGCAGAATAAAGAAAAGCCAATAACCTCGGTCATGGTTCTCTTTGATCGAAGTCTTCACTTCAGAGGGGATTAGCAGGGTCGCATTAAGGTCTTAATACCAAATGCCAGCTACTTAATACAGATGCATTGTCTCAATAATCAATACAAAATTCAATGCTTCCAATAGTACCCCTCCCGCTTGCGGATGTCCTCCCGTATATCTTCCCAGAAGAGATTGATATCTGCTATGTGCAGGTTATCATACTTTTTAGCCAGAGGGGCATCTACATTCACCCACAGGATGTTTTTGTGGATGCGTGCTGTTGTTTTGGGGTGCATCGGTTTATTGAAATTAAAAAGGATCATCCCCTTGTGATCGGTCACCAGGCTACAGGTAGAGTCATTGCGCCAGGTCACGGGATTGGTGCAGATCGCATCGCCGTAAAACTTATCCATGCCTACCGGCTCAAAGCCATCGCGGTATGACGCCCATGAGACGATGCAGCCTGTCTGCGTCTCATCATTGCATTGCTTTAGATTTT
>JAFDYP010000133.1 GCA_018267355.1 Bacteroidota bacterium | reverse complement strand
CCACGCTCGCCCTGTCTATCGGTATCTGTGCAGCATCTTTTGCGCAGAATAACCCACTGTACTTCGATACAAATGTATTTCGGTCAGTAGACGGTGGCCAGACTGCTATCACACCTGTACAAGGTACTGTACCTGGTCTCTCTCCGAGCGATTCTGCCCTGCCATACGGTGTGATCGGTACCACTATCAGTGATACCATCTATTTCAAAAACTTCACCAGCTTCAGCGGTTTGACTGTCCAGTCTCTCAAGATTGACTCTCTCTATCTGCCTGCAGGCCTCACATGGCACACCAGCAGCCCTACCAATACTTTCACTACCGGCCAGGATGGCGTGATCCTCGTGAATGGTACTACTAACGTAGCCCAGGGTGTTTACAAGCTGCGTATCGTAGTAGACGTGACTACTTCAGCCATCTCCCTGAGCAATGCTGATGCAGAAGCTCTGGCTCACCTGCGCTACCATGTACGTGTGATCAATAGCTCATACTGCCCATGCCCTGCTATAGATCCTGCTGACTCTGCCAGCGTGTACACTCCATATACCTGCTCTATAGGTGTAGGTGTAAAGGAAGTATCTAACAACATCACTGAGCTGTCTGTACAGCCAAATCCATTCAGCGGTGCTGCTAAGGTAGTATTCAACGCTACTGAGGCTGGCAACTACTCTATGAAGATGACCAACCTGCTCGGCGCAGTAGTAGCATCTAAGGAAGTAACTGTATACAATGGTGCTAACGAGCTGATGCTGGACCGCAATGGCCTCTCATCTGGCATCTATCTGCTCTCTATCTCAAACGATAAGGGTACAGTGACCAAAAAGGTGACTATCGAGTAATCGATCTCAGATAAATAATAGCAAAAGGCTCCTCAAAAGGGAGCCTTTTGTTTTTTTAATGGGATATAGTTACATTGATGTCAGATTTGAATATCACACTATGAAGAAGCTATTTGCCACGCTGGCCCTGTGTATCGGTATCTGCGCAGTCTCTTTCGCTCAGAATAACCCCATGTACTTTGACTCCACCACTTTTCGGTCAGTAGACGGTGGCCAGACTTTTATCACTCCTATACAGGGCACGATGCCCTATGTCTCTCCGAGTGACACTGCCCTGCCCTGCATCATAGCCGATACGGTGATCAGTGATACCATCTATTTCCACAACTTCAGCGGCTTCAGCGGTTTTACCGTTCAGTCTCTCAGGATAGACTCCATCTATCTCCCTGCCGGCCTCACCTGGCACACCAGCAGTCCTACTAATACCTTTACGACCGGTCAGGATGGCGTGATCTTAATAAATGGTGCAACCCATGTACCTGCAGGTGTCTATAAACTGCGTATCGTAGTATCTGTAGATGCCCCGCCTATCTCCCTGAGCGATGCGGACGCAGAGGCCCTGGATCACCTGCGCTATCATGTACGAGTGATCAATAGCCCATACTGCCAATGCCCTGCTATAGATCCTGCTGACTCCGGTAGCGTTTATACCGCTGTCAATGATAACTGTGGGTGGGAAGAATTTCCAGGGGATACCAACGGTGTCTACGATCACTATAGAATCTCAAATTTTTCCATACAGCCAAATCCTTTCTCCAACTCGACCAAAATTGAATTCAATGCTACTGAGCATGGCATCTATACCCTCAAGATGACTAACCTCCTGGGCGCAGTAGTAGCATCTAAGGAAGTAGAGGTGTACAATGGCGCTAATGAGCTGATGCTGGACCGCAATGGCCTCTCATCTGGCATCTACCTGCTCTCTATCTCAAACGATAAGGGTACAGTGACCAGGAAGGTGGCTATCGAGTAATCGATCTCAGATAAATAATGCAAAGGCTCCTCACACGGGAGCCTTTTGTTTTTTGCCCTATGCGGTATGTCATCTTTTTCGATGATCTGTGTCTTCTTGTTTTATCATTATATGCCTACCTTAGCTACTCATCTAATCAAACATCACAACAATATGGCAGCTAATATCGGAATACCGGCGAAGCACCTGCAGTCCCTCGCGACTATGCTCAATACGCTCCTCGCTGATGAATATGTACTCTACACCAAAACCCGCAACTACCACTGGAATGTACGTGGCCCGCAGTTTATGGACCTCCACAAGTTCTTTGAAGGGCAGTATGAAGAGCTGGCAGAGATCATAGACCAGGTGGCAGAGCGCAACCGCTCACTGGGCCACTTTGCCGTAGGCACTATGAAGCAATACCTCAACCTCACGCGCCTGACGGAAGACGATAAGGCTACCAACTCAAAGCAGATGCTCCAAAACCTGCTAAACGATCATGAGACCATAGCCCGCGTACTGCGCAATGACCTCGTAGCTGCGAGCGAGAAGCATAAAGACGCCGGCACGGGTGACTTCCTGACGGGCCTCCTGGAGCAACATGAGAAAATGGCATGGTTTCTCCGGTCCTATCTGGAGTGAATCGCGACTGTAAATGTCAAATAACTACAATGAAGAGAGCCGCAGTATTTTGCGGCTTTTTTCATTTTTTGGCTCCGGCAGATGGCCGGCAGCCTCCATATCTCCGCCACTATCCTTATCTTCCCTCTGCAAATTCAATTCATGAAGTCCATTTCGCGTATTCTCTCCACGCTGGTGCTGGTGGTGATAGCAGCCCATCTCCACGCAGCCTTTCCTGACCGCCCCGCTATTCTACGGGTACTGGAGCCACTGCGGATGCAGGGCGATACTGCCCGTTTCCTACTCAGTGATTTTATTCGCGAGGACCGGCTGGTAGACTCCATTACATTCTCCAAAGGCTTCAGACATAGCTGGGACCGCAAGCATTTCAATCAGGTCACTCTGATAGCTACCCCAGAGGCCAAACCGATAGCAGAGATGAAGCTCTGGATAGGCGGTACAGCGTACTCTGTAGTACTGGAGCCCCACCTGGCCTCGGGCGGCATAGATCCGCTCAGCCCTGTGCTACACACCGCGCGCCTGGGCCGTGGCAGCTTCACGATATCTGCAGAATATTCGCGGTCTCCATTCTCCATAGCCGTATACTGGCAAAACTATAAGCTGGGACGTGACTATATCAAGCGGGTAGGCGAGGAGCTCATGATCACGATCCCGGCAGAGGCGCAGAAGATGAAGCGCAGTTATATCAGAGTTTATGCCAATGATGATATGAGCCGTGCCGCAGAGCTGCTCATCCCTCTGGATAGCGGCCAGGTGGTCAATGACCCCGCCCAGCTCGGAGATATCAGCGCTGCACATATCTACGGCCAGCTCTCTCTGATCACCGGAGGCCTGCGCCCCCGGTACGACCCGGCGGAGACGTATCTGGCGGGCCGTCCTATGGATAGTGTCGCCCGCACCATTCGCCAGGCTATGGATGCCAATGGTGCAGCGCACGTCTTTGCAGCGCTGCAGTTTTTGGGTAGGGTAGACCCTCGTGTGGCTGCCCTGAGAGATACGGCGCCAGACCGCGCTATCATGCTCATAGCACTGATGGAGGCTCTCCCACTCCCTGCGGCAGATAGCAGCCTGCCCGGCATCTTTGCCACCAGCGGAGACCGCAAATACCAGGATATAGCCACCCGCCTCGCAGACCTGCGCTCGCATAAGCTGGCCCTGCTCTATGGCGAGACAGATATAGCAGCGCACGGAGATATCCTTATGATCCGCCGCAGCTACTTCAGCCAGTCAGTACTTTTTGTCTTCAATCACTCACGGGACAAGCAGTCTGTAGAGACCGGCACCGATCTCAGCCATTTCAGCGCTACCTTTCACCATCCCATCTCAGGCAATCATGTAGAGCTGCCACCAATGTCCTTTGAGGTACTCACAAAGTGAGTCACATCATGCAGCCTGCTGCTCCAGATGACGTATAGCGATCTGTTTATAGATATTCAGGTCGGGCAGAGGCTGGTCGGTGAGTTTGGCTTCTTCGTCCCATTTTCTCATCGTGATATTGAGGTCAAACAGCGGGTCTTCGCGAAAGGCTTTGGCCTCGGCTTCTTTCATCGGGCCGCCTTGGTACTCCAGGGTTTTTTTGCTGGCCTCAGATAGCCTGCTATAATACGCAGGGTCGGCATGGGTCAGATATCGCTTTGCATTGACATGCTGCTCTGCCAGCTGCGCCACCCGCTCGCTAAAGCCCATCCGGCGCAGGAATGCACCCGCTTCTTTCTCATGGTTGGTACGGCCATAGTTGCCCATAGTATCTCTATTCTGGCTGTGTATCAGGTAGCCTATATCGTGAAAGAAAGCGGCCAGTATCACCTCGTCATCATAGCCGCCGGTGCGTGCCAGCTCTGCACTCTGGCACATATGCTCCAGCTGTGTCACCGCCTCGCCATAGTACTCCTCTGCTCCGTGCTTTTCGTATAGGGCAAAGATGTCGTCTACTTTCTGCCGGATGGATGGAGTGGTCATGTGTGTGTGGATTTATATCAAAAGTAAAAGTATCAAGGTCAGGTCAGCAATAAGCCATTTTAATTTTAAGTGAAGATTCACAATTCATACATCAGATTGCATCCACGTATCTCGCTATTGTCCAGCCGGCCTAGCACTTCAAAAGATCCATCCGGGTATACCTTGCCCAGATCAGACACCGCCAGGAAGGAGCAGGAGTGCAGGTTGGCCAGGTCGATGATGTTGAGAGAACCGGTTTTGCCCGCGGGCAGGTAGGAGAGCGGATCATAGGGGTCACGCACCAGGAGCATCATCCACGGCGGGCAGCGAAAGATCCCCTCACCTGAGGAATAAGCCTGCGAGAGCAGCTCGGTCATGCCGTACTCGCTATGTATGCTGCTGACACCGAAAGCAGTAGTAAGAACCCGGTGTATCTCTGCGCGCGTCATCTCCTCGCGGCGGCCCTTCATGCCACCGGTCTCCATGATGATGGTATCTCCCAGTGGCTGAGGATACGCCTCTGCAAAATCCAGCAGGGCATAGGTCACCCCGAGCAGGAGGAGTTTTTTATTGCTGTTTGCTGCAATAGCGATACGGCGATTAAGTTCTGCAAAGTCTTTGTCTATGAAGCCACTGAGCGGGTCACCAGAGCGGCGCATCAGATCATCTGCCATGTACAGCAGAGAGGAGGTGCCGCGCTCCAGGTAGGAGGGCAGCAGGGATAGGATGCAGTATTGCGATGGATCGCCGTAAAACAATTCAAATGCCCTCAGATAGCTCCGCTCATACAGCGCGAGATCAGCTACATGGTGGCGGCTGGGCGTAGTACCAGTGGTTGTACTGCTTTCAAAGGTTTTGGCAACAGGATACAAGCTATCCATGACCGTGTGCGACTTGAAAAACTGTACAGGCAGGAAGGGAATATCTGCCAGCGCCGCTACTGTATCAGGAGTGCGGTGCATCCGATCACAAAAATCCCTGTATAGCTGCGTGTGCTGATACTGGTAGCGGAATACACTCAGGGCTGTGGCCTCAAAGGAGGCCTGATCAGCGTGGAATATCAAGTCTGTGAGGTGCTGCGGCACACAAAAATTTGACGCAAAGGTGCAATAAACACTTCAATTTTTAGTTTCTTAGCTACGGTGAAAAACTATCTACTCATAGCCCTGGTGGCAGCCCTGATAGGACTGAGCAGCTGTATGAAGCAGCCCAGCTATCCCGTGGAGCCGCATCTGGAGCTGAAGAGCGTATCTAAGACACGGGTCAGCCTGCCCTCCGGCGGTCCTACCACAGATACGGTGCAGGTGACATTGTCATTCACAGATGGAGACGGTGACTTTGGGATACCGGATGGCACGATAGATACTACCTGTGCAGACTGCCTCTGCACCGACCACTCTACTGACAGCCGCGCT
>JAFDYP010000132.1 GCA_018267355.1 Bacteroidota bacterium | reverse complement strand
GTGAGGGGAGGGGCATCGCGCCGTATGACTATCAGGGCCGCATACTGCTGCTCAACTTCTGGTGGCCGGGCTGTAAGCCGTGCATCCGTGAGTTTAACTCGCTCAATAAACTGGCAAAGGAGTATGAGGGACGGGTGATGTTCTTATCCTTTGTATCTGGCAGCCAGATCAGGATGGATACAGTGCTCGCTGCCCACCCACTGGACTACCGCATCATACCCAATGCTGACAGCCTGACCACTAATGTATTTCGCATGTCGATCTTTCCTACCAATATGATCATAGGCCGCGATGGTCGTGTAGCTGCTATCATGCACGGCGGCCAGACTGACGATGGCCTGAGCAACTATGAAAAGCTGAAGCCAATGCTGGAGCGGGTTCTGCTGCGGTAGGCAGTGGCTCAGGCGGGTGTTTGCTATTTCGGATCGAAGTCGCTAACCTTGATCCGCACAATCTCTCATCATGAATATCCGTCTCGCACTCATAGCCGCAGTGGCTATGATCACAGTACTCAGTACCGCCTGCAATAAACCTGACAACTATAAGCTCACACCTCCGAGTGTGATACAGCTCTCTCCTGCGAATGGCAGCACCGCACAGCCTGATACCATCACGCTGAGCTGCAACCCTTATACCAATGCGATGCACTATTACTTCTTTGTGACCAATGTATCTACCCTGCAGATGACACAGTACGATACAGACACGCCTGCACTGACCGTGCCTTTGGCACCGGCGCAGCGGTACAACTGGCAGGTGAGCGTACTGACCATAGACAGCATCAGCGCCAGCTCTCCCACCTGGTCGTTTACTACGCGTTAGTTTTTAGAGGATATAGCGCCATAACGTTGTGTGATGTTACATCTGCCAAAATCTAAAAAAGCACCCCGTCATTGCGATGAATTTTTCTCATAGAAAATAGATAGCGTCAAATTCAGAAGCAATCCGGATCTAAAAACAGAGAGGGTTTTATTAGTGTCAGGCAGGCGCTCCCCGCCACGGCGGGCAGGCTCGCAATAACAACAGGCGATAAACATTTTTTTCACTGCGCAAGTCCATTGCGCAGCGGGCTATTATCCTTGTAGTCCACCCACCCCTCACGCCGTGTGGTTTCGCCTTCGTCAGCAGACTCAGTGAGGGGTAGGGTGTCTATGAGTATGGATACATCCTATATAGCACAGCAGCGCGTCATGCCACAGTCCGCAGATATGGAGCGGGCGGTGCTCGGCGCCCTGCTGCTCGACGGTCAGGGCATGATGCACGTCAGCGCACTGCTCACAGAGGAGGACTTCTACACAGAGGCACACCGCGCCATCTATGCGGCCATCCGCCAGCTATACCAGCAGCACGCACCCATAGACGTGATGACCGTCTATGAGAAGATATCCAAAGGTGACGCCACACTGCCACACGGCACTGCGGCGCTGGAGGGCGTGGGCGGCATGCTCTACCTCATGCAGCTCACCAATGATGTGACAGGCCCCGCCCACATACAGATGCACGCACAGATCGTAAAGGAGAAGGCCGTGCTGCGGTCCATGATACGCCTCTCGCAGGCCACCATGGACCTCTGCTACAGGGGCACGGACTTCATAGATGTACTAGGCGCGGCCATGAGCGGCCTGGACGGTATCAATAGCACGATAGCTAAGCTCGCAGAGCGCGACTACCCTCAGATAGTCTATGACACCGTAGAGAGCCTGCACCGCGCCGCCACCTCAGAGCACTACACAGGTGTGCGCATCTACCTGCGCGACTTTGATACGCATACGCTGGGGCTGCAGCGCACGGACCTGATCGTGCTGGCTGCGCGGCCCGCTATGGGCAAGACCGCCTTTGCCGTACAGGCTGCTAAGCGGCAGGCGGAGAATGGTGCACGCGTGGGGATCTTCTCACTGGAGATGTCTGCCACGCAGCTGGTAGAGCGCATCTTTGCCAATGAACTGCGCATAGACATCAATGCGCTGAAGCGCGGTGCCCTGCACCACACGCAGTGGACGGAGCTGGATGAGCGCACAGGCCACGTAGCCGGCCTGCCCATCTGGCTCTGTGACAGTGCCTGCCTCACGATCTCAGAGATATGCTCTATAGCCAAGAAGTGGAAGCTGAAGCACCACATAGACATTCTCTACATAGACTACCTGCAGCTCATCACCGTAGATGCCACCGCTATGCGCCACATGAACCGCGAGCAGCAGGTAGCCTCTATCAGCCGGCGGCTGAAGCAGCTGGCCAAAGAACTGGATATACCCGTAGTAGCGCTGTCTCAACTGAGCCGCGCCGTAGAGAGCCGCGGCAGCAAGAGGCCCATGCTGTCTGACCTGCGCGAGAGCGGCGCCATAGAGCAGGACGCAGATATGGTGCTCTTTCTCCACCGCCCGGCATACTATGGTGAGCTGACAGGCGCCAGCGGCGAGGACCTGCGCACCCGCTGCGAGATACTGATCTCAAAGTTTCGCAATGGTGAGATAGGGGTCATAGACACAGAGTTTCACCCGGAGCACTTTTATTTTTCTAATAAGGCGTGATGGACCACAGACAACAGATGACGGACCACGGCTGCTGCGCAGCGTCGACGGTCAACGAAACGCAAAGTTGGTTTTCATATTCGTAGACGGTGGACCGTTGACAGTCGACCATTGAAAACGCCATTTATCTTAATACTTAATACTAACTACTAAATACTCAAAAGGCCATGTTCAGAGAAAGCACCACTACCACAGACGCAGCCGCAAACTATCATGTATACCCCGGCCTCTCTACCACGAGGGCGCGTGTGATACAGTACCCTGACTGCCTCAGCCCCGATGAGCGGCTCGACTTCATCCTGCTCATCGTGCGCGAGGAGTTCAGCAGAAAATTTGACTTTGACATAGAGCAGATGTACAGCCGCACGCGGGCTATGCCCTATGCGCTGGCGCGGATGGCCTTCTACTACTATGGCCGTATGCACTGCCCTACACTGACACTCAGGGAGCTGGCCAGGTTTCTGCCGGGGCACAATCAGCACCACACCACACTACTGCATGCCTTCACCGCCATACAGAATATCATAGACACGCGTGATGAACTCTACTACCCTGTGATCGCCGCTATCAATGAGCGGCTACAGTGAGACGAGAGTATCAAGACGCAAGAACCAAGATGCAAGACAATACATAGCGAGTATAGGTTGGTAGGGACAGGTCGCGACCTGTCCCTACAGTGCATAGTAGGTATCTCTTCTCGCTTCTTACTTCTTGGCTCTTGCATCTCCTCTCTCCATTGTGGTCAAAACTCCTCATTCTGTTGCCTGCATACTGGTACGTTATTTGCAAAATCTACGTTGTAGAATAGTATCCGATCATCATATCAAAACCGCAGTAAAATGAATAGCACAATCATCAAAGGCACCGTCCGCGTAGGACTCGGTATGGCCGCAAAGAAATGGGCCGGCATGACAGGAAACAGGAAACTATATATCGAGGCACTGGCCGGAGAATACCTGGGCCGTGGCCAAAGGCAATATGGCCAGTGGCTGGATGCTAAAGATGACCTGATGTCTGCTGGCTCCAGGCAACTCAAAAAGAGCAACAAGGCGCTGATGCAGCAAGTGAAAAAGGTCAAGAAAAGCGACACAGTAAAAAGCCTGAGCAAAATGATTTCTCAAAGCGCTGATAAGCTGAACATACCTGCACCCCTGCTGGCTACTCTGGCCGTGGTAGGAGTAGTACTTCTGCTGGACTGAGATTAGCACGATATCAAAATAAAAGCCGGGCACGTGACCATCACACGATTCACCCGGCTTTTTTGTGTGCTGTAGGTAAAAAAGTGCGTACTTCTTTCTCACTTCCCTGGGGCCGGTACAGCATCTATATTGTTTCCGCAGTGTGCATATCTCGTTAATTATTAAGGTTTTTTGATTCCCTTTCTATCAAATTTTTATTTCATTTGTACGATCATGAGATCGGACCATATACTTGAAATGCTCACTACCAACAGGGAGTTTCTGCGCCGCAAAAGCGACACAGCCCTCTCTAATCTCGCCATGCTGCATAGCAGCCTGGATGACGTGACCGATGAGCCCGTAGTGATCAGCCTCGCGCTGAATGATGCTATCGCGGCTATGGTATTCCGCGCAGACTACATAGGCGCTATCCGTATCTCACAGGCTATCGTAGACCGCTATCTTGACTCTGCTCACCTGCTGCACATAGCCCAGCATCATGCACTCATAGGCCGCTGCTATGCACTGCTCATGGAGTATCCCCGCGCCTGGGAGCACCTGAATATGGCCGAGACCATCGCCTTTGATATGCTGGAGAGCAGCGAGGACGTATGCCGCCTGCGTGCCGATATCCTGCATGATGTGGGCATGGCTATGGTGCAGTCGGGCAGGGATATGGATGAGGCTATCCGCTGCTTTGACAAGGCGCTCCGCATACTGGGCCACGAGGGCCATACGCGCCGCAGGGCCGTCTGCCTGATGGCCATAGGCAATGTGCGCTTCTTTCAGAAAAGATACGAGGATGCGCAGAACTACTACATGCGCTCAGAGTCTCTGCTGGAGAATACCGACGACTACTACAACCTCTCTACCGTACTGGCCAATCTCGGCTCCTGCCACATGTGCATGGGCGGCTATGAGATGGCCGAGACATACCACCTGCGCGCGCTGGAGCTGCGCAAACGCTCCGGCAGCTATGGCGATGTGGCAGGCAGCTACTTTAATCTGGCTGTCCTCTATGAGCGTCGTGGAGAGATACGCCGCGCCTATGATACCATGATCCTAGCCGGTGACTATGCCCTCCTGAGCCAGGCACGCGAGCTGCGTATACGTATCGTGCGTGAGATGGAGGTACTGAGCCTCTCCCTGGGCGATGCCGATGCCGCCGAGCGCCACCGCCGGGAGCTGGTAGAGATGGAGGCTGCGTAGTGTATGCGCTACAGCCTCAGGCAGAGGGGATACCAGGCTACATAGTCATACCGGTGATGTACAGGTGGCCTTTTGCATCTGTGGATTTATTGCTACTTTAGACTCAGTCCGGTTCCATTATCGCCTGTCCTGAATGAAATATCTTTTGCTGCTGTGCTACTGTATACTCACAGCCTGCGTGATGGCGGCAGGTATAGCTGCGGAGCCTATCATATACATGGACGTGCTCAGAGATGCATCCGGCCGCCCTATGCCTCACCAGTCTGTAAAGGTCACTGCTACTATACATGAATCTAAGCCCACCGGGCATGTCATATTCTCAGAAGTTTATACTCTCGAGACAAGCTATAAAGGTATGTATAGCCTCTCTATAGGCAGCGGTATGGTGCAGTACGGGAGTATAGATAGCATCTGTCCCGATCGTGGGTATTATATCACCATCTCGACTGATACAGGTATGCCTGAGCAGACCACTCAGATGCTGCACATACCCTATACATGCTATGTCACAAATGGCAAATTAACTGCCGGTGCTCTGCGCCCGGGATACAGGCACTATATAGGTGAGCTGTATGGTGGCGGTGTCATAGCTGATCTGTGGAAAGAAGACAAAGGCGGTGAGCATGGCATCATAGTAGCACCGGGCGATGTGAGCGACAGCCTGCCGTGGTGCCAGGCTACGACGAAGGCCATAGGCCGTGCCGCAGAGTCTGTGGCAGATGGCCCGGCTGATAGCAAGGCCACCGCAGCCCTATACCCTCACAGTGCTGCCGCACTCTGTAGCAGCTATAGCGGCGGCGGCTATCACGACTGGTACCTGCCGTCTATAGCGGAGCTCAATATCATATACGGCAATATGCGATGGATGCGGACCGCACTAGGTGCACATGGCGTCATCAGGGATTTTCTGTACTGGAGTGCTACGGAGTACGATGCCGGCGGGTCATGGGCCTTTGGCAGGTATGGCCAGCCCAGCAATGACTACGTATATAGCAAATACGCCGGGCTGCATGTGCGCCCGGTCAGGCGCTTTTAGCTGCGAAAGAGATCCAGATCATCATAGCTACTCATCAGGGCCATATCCGTATCGGTCCGGCTGGCGCCAAACCATCCCCTCAGTACGGAGGCATAGAGGGAGCGAAAATCGGTCTGCATAGCCAGATTGTCCTGCACCGTGACGCTGTCTGGTATCCGGGGGTTGTGGCCTATCAGCCTCCTCTGCAGTGCGGAGCCGAATAGCATGACGGGGCCTGATGTGCCATGATCACAGCCATAGCTGGCATTGGACATGATCCTGCGGCCAAACTCAGAGTACATCATGGTGAGTACGTCCTGCTGCCGGCCACTGAGAGAGAGATCATCCATAAAGGCGTCTATCGCCACTGATACCTGACCTAGCAGATCTGCGTGGGCTCCCTGAGTAGTATCTGTGAAATCTACCTGCCTGTCATGTGTGTCAAATCCTTTGATATTGACGATATAGACCATCGTGCGCAGGCCACCTGATATGAGCCGGGCCACTATCCTGAGTTGGTCTGAGAGTGTATTGACTCCCGGAGCAGGATATCTGTCAGAAAGGTTGTGCCCGGCACGGGCCGCACGCTCTACGCGCTGCAGGTATGCCTGAGACTCAGCCAGCGCACTACTGTAGAATGCCTGTGGTCCGGTGCCATGTACAGTACCTAGGGGCGGCTGGAGGTGATAGAAGGTGGTAGTGTCACGTACTATGGTGCCGTGACTGACACTGCGGCCCTGCAGCACCTTGTACAGTGTAGGTCCGATCTGTACTGCGGGCGGATCTGCTGTGTGGCCCTGCGCGCCACCTGTGCGTACATCGAGGTACCTGCCCAGCCATCCCGTAGTGGTAGTGCTGGTAGCATCCGAGCCGGTATGCCAGATGTCTATGGCCTTGAAGTGAGACAAGTCAGGCTGGGGGCAGCCTACACCCTGCACGATGGTGGCCTCGCCCTGCTCATATCGCTGCGCCAGGTGACTCAGCGCCGGGTGCAGGCCGGTATGTGGCGCATCATGCAGTGGCAGTACCCGGCGCTCCGGCAGCAGTATATTTTTGCGTGCAGTAGATAACTGCGCATACTGATCGAGCGGGATGACCGTGTTGATGCCGTCATTGCCACCCTCCAGCTGCACCAGGACCAGAGCCCGGCCAGATGGTGAGGCCACTTGGCCCGTACCGATGCTGCTGTACAGCACTCCGTCCAGCGCCAGTCCTGAGAGTACTGATACAGCCGCAGCATTTTTCAAAAAGAACCTTCTGTCCATAGTTTTTATCCTTTCACAATAGGTGGCACTCTGCTTCCTTCATCCATGTACGGTAAAAAGCCTGTAGCCTCGCTATGACCGGAGCGCTATGCTGCTCGCCGGACGGGTCGGCTGCATATGCCGTCCATAGCCGTCGCCAGCTCTGATCATCTGTCTCCAGCAGGGCTTGTAGCATGGCTGCCCGGGCGGGATCTGCCGGCACGGCACTGAGCCTGCTAGTGACAGAGGCCACTACAGCGGCGCTATCGGCCGGATCAGGGCATAGGGAGGTAAAGCTGGTCAGGTCAAATCGTACTCCCTCCTGAGAGTGAGACTGCTCCGTGAGGATATCTACAGACAGGTGTCGGTGCGCCAGTGTGTCTGCATTGATCCACAGCCGGTAGTAGCTAGGCCCCAGGTAGTAGGCCGGCCAGCCCGCCACGTTAGGCGGCTCGCCGGGCTTCATGGCCTGATCTCCCAGCATACCCACTATCATAGACCAGTGCCTGTACTGATCTGCGGGGTCAGTGCCTCCGGTGGCCCCTAGCTGGCGGCAGTACCCTACTAGAAAATCAGGCGGATTTTTGATCTGGCAGCCTACCTGCAGCTGATCATAGAAATGCTCACTGGCCAGGAGCGCCCTCAGTGCCGCAGAGATCTGGTAGCCGCCTGCTATCAGGATATCTGCCAGCGGGTGTATCACGTTGGTCTCTACGGTATCATCTATCACGCAGTTTACAAACCACCTGTAGAGGGCGCGGCAGGTATGCCGGGCGGTCTCCTGCCGGTCATAGATCATGTCTATGAGCTCCTGGGTTTCCAGCCGGCTCTCATAGCCTGTACGTCCCCTGATCACCCTGTGTCCGTAAAACTCCGAAAACTGTTTGTCTCCACTGTCATGTGCTGCTGCATTGTAGATCGTATACATACCATTTGGGGTAGTGGTCCACCCGGTCAGTATGCGTGCTGCAGCGTTGATATCCTGCTGGGTGTACCCGGAGCCCGGGCCTTTGCCCACCGTAAAGAGCTCCTGCATCTCACGTGCATAGTTTTCATTAGGGGCCTCTGCCGTGCTCTCATTGCCGCTGAGGTACTGCAGCACTGCTGGGCAGGTAGTGATGTCCATCATCAGCTCCCGTGCAGATCCCAGCGCATGGCGCATCAGTACCTCCAGGTACAGGTAGCTGGACCTGGAGTCAAAAGTATTCTGCAGCTCACAGGCTATGTGCTGATGCCAGAAGAGCGTCATTTTCTGCGTCAGGGAGCGGTCCTGGTGCAGCATCAGGCCTACCCACCAGGCGTATAAACTATCCAGGCGCCGGGCATTGGAGGTGCTGTCTATATTCAGGCAGCGCACCCATGTCTGGCCGGGTGGCACATCGGGATC
>JAFDYP010000131.1 GCA_018267355.1 Bacteroidota bacterium | reverse complement strand
CGTGCCAAACATTTGGCCCAGATGTAACAGATACCTTATTATTTTTGCGACCGCGCCGATGATCTGGAGTTTGTGCTGGGCCAATTTTATAAACCACAAAAAGGACGCCCGGCTATCCTCGAGATCAAAACAGACGGCGCAGTCAGCGAGAAAGTGTACAAGGATTATTTTCGGTTTTTGACGGAGAACATTTGACCTTGTATTTTCTTATTACTTAATACTAACTACTAAATACCCGCCCCATGGCAAACAGAGAATGGAAGACCATCAAAGAATACGAAGAGATCAGGTTTGAATTCTTCGAAGGAATAGCCAAGATCACGATCAACCGCCCGCGCTACCGCAATGCGTTCACGCCACTTACTGTGAAGGAAATGATAGATGCGATGAATATCAGCCGTGATAGTATGGAGATAGAGGTGATCATACTCACCGGTGAGGGCGATATGGCCTTCTGCTCCGGTGGTGATCAGAATGTGCGCGGCAATGGAGGCTATATAGGTAAAGACCAGGTACCACGCCTGAATGTACTCGACCTGCAAAAGCAGATACGCTCGATCCCTAAGGCTGTGATAGCGATGGTGAATGGCTACGCGATCGGTGGTGGCCACGTGCTTCATGTAGTATGTGACCTCTCTATCGCCTCAGAGAATGCCATTTTTGGCCAGACAGGTCCTAAGGTGGGTTCTTTTGACGGCGGCTTTGGTGCTTCATACCTAGCCCGCTGCGTGGGTCAGAAGAAGGCTCGTGAGATATGGTTCCTCTGTGATCAGTACAATGCGCAAGACGCGCTCGATATGGGCCTGGTGAATAAAGTAGTGCCACTGGAGGTGCTGGAAGATACGACAGTACAATGGTGCAAGAAAATACAAGAGAAGTCTCCGCTCTCTATCCGTATGCTGAAGTCATCCTTCAATGCAGAACTGGACGGGCAGGCAGGCATACAAGAGCTGGCAGGCAATGCTACGCTGCTCTACTACCTCAGCGATGAGGCGAAAGAAGGTAAGAATGCCTTTATAGAAAAGCGCAAACCGGACTGGAGCAAGTTTCCTAAGTTTCCATAAGCACCAGCAAACTAATACACGATATACAGAGGGAGTAGCCGCGAGTTTACTCCCTTTTTTGTCTGCAGTACATAGGTGAAATTGTATGGAAGGTTTACTGGATTAATAAGGAGATTGTTTTATCTTTATCGTCCTTTTCCCCAAAAATGAGGACAAACCAAGCCACCTCACACCTGATCTACAATCCCGCACTCAATGTGCCGGGCAAGCCGGATTACTGGCAGACGATCCGCTATATCTATCAGCATCTTGAGTTTCATATTTCAGAAGATGAAGCCTATGTGATCACCAATCTCTTCATAGAGATATGGGATGAATCGGCAGGTAAACTAGTCTACGAAGAGGATATCAAAAAGCATGTCTTCAAAGAATGCCGCTCACGTGTGATGCTATTTCTGCCAGAGGAGAAGATCCATAAGGTGTGTGACCTGATCTTTGCCTACCTGCGCTCGGTGGGGCAGTTCCTATAGGCTGTAAATGAAACGGCCCATGAATAGTCACGGGCCGTCTTGCTATTCTCTTAAATCTTAGTCTACTTCACGAAGCCGTTTCCTCCCGGATTGATCTCAATCTTTGTAGTGGTCGGCTTCACGATAGAGCAGGCCTGGATGGTCTTGGGGTCATTCATGATGCATACCACATCACCATCCTTTACGTAGATCGTATTTTTGCTCATGCCGCCAAAGGTCTGTGCGTGGCCGCCAAAGACTTCTTTCTTGTCACCAGCATAGATAGCTATCTGCTTGCCGCAGTCGTTTTTGAGCTCTATGCCCATTTCTTTCTGGATAGAGGTGCCTGGGGCTTTGGCCTCGGCCAGCACATTAGGATTTTCCACTCCGCCATCGGCTATCATCTGGGCCGATACTTTATCGCCGGCGCAGACTACTGCGAGGGCGAACATACATTTTGCAAACCATTTCATAATCACTTGTATTTAGACTACAAAGATAGTTTGTGGAAAAGTTGTGGATAAGCGTCAATAAACAGCGATTTTGTGCGCTGTCACTTAAAGTGGACAATCGTACTGCCCCAGCCGTACCGGGCGTGGTAGGCATTTTCAAAGGACTTCACATGAGGGTGGGAGCGGAGTATCTTATGTACCTCGTCTTTTAGTTTGCCTTTGCCCAATCCGTGGATGATGCGCAGCTCGAGTTTGCCGCGCATGATGGCATTATCAAGCGCTGTGTGCAGGGCATCTATCTGGTACTCTATGGCATACTTCTCTTCTTTTTTACCCCCGCTGAACTGGCTGCTGTCTACATGCAGGTCTACCTCCTCGCCAAACATGGAGGCATTGCTCTTGACCCCCTTTACAGGATCAGCGGCGCCCATCATATAGCTGCGCAGGAGATTTGGATCTAGCTTCTTTGCCATGCAGCAAAAATACCTGATTTAGGATTAGGGTGCTATGCGCCGATGAGATTTTAGTCGAGAGACTAACTTCTGCTAGGCATTGGGCGCAAAGAGGTCTTCAGCAAATTTTATGTAGTTGCAGTCCAGTGGTGGCTTGGCGGTGTAGAGGTGTGGGTGCTTTGCCGCGTCGGCGCGGAGCTTGGCCAGGACCTCGTCATCTGTATCTCTTGGACTGAAATCTTTGTAGGCAGGGTCATTGATGTATTCCTGTATGTAAATTTCCTCCTCGGTGCGTGGTTTTGGCTCCTTTTCTTTTTTTGTTTTTGAACCGTTGGAGGGTTTATTTTCAATGAGTTCGGGAAATTCGTGGCGGAGGTGAGAGGGAAGTTCTGATTCGCCTTTGGTATTGTAGCCGTAGTTGTGCTTAAGGATGAAATGACAGGTGGAGGCGTTTAGGGTTTTGTACAGGCCGCCGTCTTCGAGTTTGCTGATAAATATCTGCTCGATGAAATAGATGCGGTCCATGATGTCTTCGTCCAGTTCCCATTTCTTCTTCCAGTAGCTCCAGATCTGTTTATAGCAGCGGGCTTTGATGAGGGCCTGGGAGAGGGTGTCGCAGATGGAGAATTCATCTGTGGCGATGGCTTCTATTTTGTCGAGAAGCTTGATGGTCTTTTCGCGGGTCCATTTGGAGGCGTTTTGATTGGCAGTCGGTGCTGACATAGGTGTTTTATTTTGAAGTGATGAATACGGATTAACCGCAAAAGCGCGGAAACGCTAAAATGAAATACAGTTTTGCCGCAGAGGCGGAGAGGCGCGGAGGGAATTTTCAATACAGCCCTCACTCCCGAAGCCTCGGGACTCCCTGAAGGGAGGCTTTAATACTATACAATGTCTGAATCAGAATTTACAGGATTTTAGAATTTTCAGAAGGCATACAGAAATACAATTTTAAACCACATAGAACGCACAGATCACATAGAAATGCGGGGGAAACAGGTCCGTTTGCAGTGATGCAAAGATGCGTAAAAAGGGCGAATTTGTGCGGAGGAGTTGTTCACAAAAGTAGCGCCCGGATCTAGCGTAGGGGGATGCCCTGCGCCAGAGGTGTGTCGCCCCGTTGGGGGCTTAATGCAAAGGGGTTTATGGACTTTAAAATAGCTGATCGAGAATTTGATTTAGCGACGGGGAGAGGAAGTGGCTGGATGGAAATCGTGGCCGGATCAGAGGGTTGTTTTTTCGTTCTTGTATTTCCAGTTGAAATATGCGAATGATAGTGCGATGCCTACGAGGCCTGCTGCACTGGTGCCCATGATCAGCACAGACATAAAACTGCTCCACTGCATATCATGGCTGAGGCCAAAGGTCTTGAAGAGTAAAACCCCAATGCTGCCCAGATAGCCGAATGAATCTGCTATATAGATCAGGAAGCCGACATTGGCGGTGTAGCGGAAGGCTGCCAGCAGCCGCTCAAAGAAGAGCGCATTGAACGGCACATAGGCCAGGTAAAGGCCCAGCCCGGCGAATAGCATCCAATTGTAGGCCGTGATAGTGCCCTGTGCAAACATGTAGGATGAAACACCGGCAAACGCAAAACCTATGGCCACCATGATATGGTTTACCAGAAAAGCAGCAAAGTTATTTCTGATCACGATCATCAGGCCGATGGCAAAAAGCACGATGACCGAGATCGTATTTTCTGTACTGGTGAAGATGTCCTTCACATTATCGTAGTGGTTCTCTTTCCAGATATTGGCTATGAAAAGGTCGCGCAAGTCGCGCACTATAGAGAGGAGCGCATAAGTGATGATCAGTGCGATGAGCCCCGGCAGGAATTGGGCTACGAGGGCAGCGCGGTCATCAGCGGTCATAGGTTTGCGCTCAGTACGGTTGGCTATATCGTCTGCATCTGGCGGTGGTATCTGCTCCAGCAGAAATACGAAGAAAACCATGGGCAGCAAGAATATCATGCCGGTGGCAAAGGGCATCCAGTACTCGCTGACATGGTAGTCTTTCATCAGCCAGGAGCCCACCTGCTTGACAAATCCTGAGGAAAATATAAAGCTCACGCACATCATAGACCCGATAAACTCTGTACTGCGCCGGCCCTCCACATAGCCGAATACGAGGCCCCAGATCATGCCGAGTGGAAGGCCATTGATGAACATGAACACCGCATTGTACGGATAAGGTGTGATAGCAAAAAAGAAAAGGGCTATGGCTGCGATGCCTGTCAGTATCAATATGCCGCGCCCACGGCCACGCTCACGCATCTCCGAGATGATCTTGATACCGGCAAATTTGCTGATCATATACCCGATACCCTGAGAGATGACGAGTATCACTTTAAAGTCCACATCTCCTACCTGGTATTGTGCCGCTGAGAAGGGCTTGCGGAAAGCGTACATGCACGAATACGTACAGAAGCAGACAATGGAGGCATAGATCGTGAGCAATACTTTATTGCCACGGAGTTGCTTTTGAAAGAAGCGCTGAGTGATCTGCATTATTAGTGGAGTAGGGTCAGTATATCTGTCAGATCATCTATGAGATGGGTATATTTTTCTTTTTCGAGCTGGTCGCGGCGGTAGGCACCCCAGGTCACTCCGATCACATGGCCACAGTCGGCACTCATGCCCTCCATCAGGTCTGATGGCGTATCTCCTATTTTGGCTACTTCTTTTGAGTCGGTCAGACCGTAGTGGCTCATTGCCTTCAGGATCATGTCAGGATAGGGGCGCCCGCGCTCTACCTCATCACTCGTCACGCTATAGTCGTACAGGCCTTTGTCTTTCCAGCCGAGGCGGTTAAATATTGCATCCGCTATCGGGCGGGAGAATCCTGTATCTATCACCACCTTCACACCGCGGTTCTTCAGCTCGGTGAAGATGTTTTCTACATTAGGCTTACCTTTTACTGACGGGTCAGTACTGTAGAAATTGACCATATCATTCAGAAAGATGTCATGTATCTCATGCGTCAGTCTGGTGCGCTCCTCACCGGCAGGTAGGTGAAACTTTTCATCCAGCATGCTCTCTATCGCATATGGTTTGGGGTAGCCCATTACTTTATTGACCTCATCGCGGGTCACTTCGTAGCCTTTGGCTTTCATGGCGTCCATAAAGGACTGATGTACATTATCACTGTCTTCTACAGTAGTGCCGGCCATATCAAAGACGACCATCTTAGTCTGCATGCGGGTGTGTTTATGGTTAAAAATAGACTTGCTGTTGTATTCTCTGCAGGTGTTTCAATGTCCACCTCAAACATAACACTGAGCGTCATGTGGAGTATTACCGTAGTGTTACTATTTGCTTTACTCCACTATGAAACTCGGATTCAGCAGGTTTTCCTTATTGTAAACAAGGGGCTGCTTCGTCTCTGCATTGATCACATTTTTACCTGCATAGAGGGCTATGGCGTGTGCCGCACCTGTATCCCACTCCATCGTAGGCCCGAAGCGTGGATACACATCTGCCGTACCATCGGCCACCATACAGAGCTTCAGGGAGCTACCTGAGGAGATAAATTCGATCTGCTTGCCGGATAGTTCTATCGCTTTTACAAAATCCAAAGTCTCGGGGCTCATGTGCGAGCGGCTGGCTACTACGCGTACCTCGGTTTTATCCCGCCATGATGGGCACGGCTCCAGCTTCACCTTCCGGTTATCCATGATCTTATATGCGCCATCACCCTTGACCGCATAGTAGAGCACATCCAGGGCAGGCGCATAGACGAATCCAGCCGTAGGCACGCCAGCTTCTACGAAAGCAATATTGACTGTAAACTCGCCATTCTTTTTGATGAACTCCTTGGTACCGTCTATCGGGTCTATGAGCCAGAAGCTGCGCCAGTCCCTACGTATATCGTATGGTACTTGTTTGTTTTCCTCTGAGATGATATTGGATCCGGCATAGCGCTCCAGCAGTGCTGCATTTATCACCGCGTTGCTCAGTTTGTCAGCTTCAGTGAGGGGGGATTTGTCGTCTTTATACTCGACTGCGAAGTCTTTCTTGTAAACCTCCATGATAGCCTCTCCCGCTTTGCGCGTGACCGAGAGCAGAAAGTCAATATCTATATGCTGATGTGTCATGTTATG
>JAFDYP010000130.1 GCA_018267355.1 Bacteroidota bacterium | reverse complement strand
GTGCGTAGCAGAGACGATGCCGGGTAGCAGAGCGAAGAGAATAAAGACGACCAGCGCTGGAAAGGAGGCGCGTTTGTTCATAAACCGCAAGTTAGCAAAATATAGACGGATAAAAGGGTTAAAAAGTAGCCTGAGCCTCGTTAAAACGGGTGTCACAGTATTGTCAGGAGACGGGCTTGGTATTAATAGGAAATCCTATTTACCGCCAGCCTTATACAGTTCCTTCTCACTCACCACCTGTATCTTGTCGCCATCTTCCAGCGTCTTGGATATCAGTTTGAATGGTGCTTTGATCACCATATCGCCTTCCTTGAGGCCGGAGGTGATCTCTATATTGGTGGCATCCTGTATTCCGGTGGTCACATTTACCATTTTGGCGGTACCGTTATTGGCTACAAAGACTACCTCTTGCACCTTCTTTTTATCCTTGGTATCGCTATCATCATTGTCGGTGGCCTTGGTCACGGTATGGGTGCTGTCTTTTTTCTCGCGTGTGGTCACTGACTGTATCGGCACGGTCAGGATGTTGTCTTTGCTATTAGTGCGGATATCTACCGTAGCAGACATACCGGGGCGGAAGGGGTACTTCAGCCCGTGGCCCTCTTCGGTCAGGTGAGCATATGAGTCTTTGATCAGCTTTACCTTTACAGAGAAGTTGATAGCCTGAGAGGTGGTGACTGTAGCCGTAGAGGTGGATGAGGAGTAGGCTATCTCAGATACTACTCCGAGAAACTTCTTGCTCTGGTAGGCGTCTACCTCCACAGAGGCTGTATCGCCTACTTTCACTTTCAGTACATCATTTTCGCTCACGTCTACCTCTGCCTGCATATGGTCCAGGTCTGCTATGCGTATCAGCTCCGTACCTGCCATCTGCGCGGTACCCACCACGCGCTCGCCCAGCTTCACACTGCATAGGGATATGATACCACTCATAGGGGCGTAGATGCGGGTCTTCACCAGGTTGTCATTGGCCTGCTGTAGCTGCGCCTCGCTGCTATTCACAGCATACCTGGAGGCATTGAGCTGCTCCTGGCTGGTAGCCAGTGCGGTCTCTGCATTCTTCAGGTTATTCAGCGCCATATCAAAGTCCTGGTCGCTGATGATCTTGTCATCATGCAGTTGCTTTTGCCTGTTGTAGGTAATGACTGCCTGATCGTAGAGTATCTTATTGTTTTTGGCTGTGGCCTCTGCCGCCATACGGTTAGCCCGTACCTGGCTCACGCCTGCCTGGCTCTGGCTCACTACAGACTCATAGATCACGGGGTTGATCTCCAGCAGCAGGTCGCCTTTTCGCACGCTATCACCTTCTTTTACCAGCAGCTTGATGATCTCACCTGATACCTCTGAGCTGATCTTGACCTCGGTCTCAGAGTGTATCTTGCCACTCGCGGTCACCGTCTCTAGGATGGAGCGTTTTTGTGCTTTCTCGGCAGCTACCTGCTCCCCATCGCCTTTATGAAAGAGGCCGTTTTTGCCGCCGAGTACCGCTGCTATGATGATGACGGCTATGACACCTATTACGATCCAGACTATCTTCTTGTTCATTCGGGTTTTTAGTTTAGCGTGATGGGTTTTCCTTCGTAAAAGTCGAGCACTTTCACACTGAATATATAATTATACTTGGCCTGCACAGCACTGCTCTGCGCGCGGGAGAGGTTTGATTTGGATATCTCCAGGTCATAGTTGGTAGCCAGCCCGGCTGTGTAGCGTTTGTTGGCAGTTTCAAAAGCTTTCTCCGATGCCTCCAGTGCCTTAAGGTTGGCACTGTACGTTTCTGCATTCCCCTTCGCATTGGCATAGCTCTGGTAGATATCGCGCTCGAGGTTATTGCGCACGGTCTGGAGGTTCAGCTTTTGCATCTGCATCTGCAGTTTGCTATTGGCCATATTGGTCATACGCTGCCAGCCGCTCAGGATCGGCACACTGAGGTTAAATGAAAACCCATTGGCCAGGTTGTTTTTAAACTGAGTGGGAAAATCAACCGATCTCGTAGAATAAGTGGTATAAGGAATGTACCCCAACTCCACCCCCGTGGGCGAGTAGATCACCTGCTGCTGGATCACTGCAGATCCCGGCTGTGTAGCGAGGTTAAACCAGTTGTCATGTGTAAAGGCACTCAGGGATATAGTAGGGCTCAGGGCGCCTTTAGCTATCTTGATACTATACATGGCGCTGGTCACGCGCGCCTGTGCTGCCTGTATAGTAGGCTGCGTACCCAGGGCATACTGGTAGATGTCATGCGCACTCACATTATCAAAGGTCATCACAGAGCCTACATTGATCTCCGGGGTGATGATATCAAAGGCCTGGTCGTCCGGCAGCTGCAGGGCTATCTTCAGCGTGATATTGGAGATCATCTCGGCGTTTTTCTGCGTGCTGAGAGAGGCCTGGTCACGCGCCAGCTGCGCCTGAAAGTCATAGATAGACGACTCCGGCATAGTGCCCGCTCTTATCTTGGCAGACTGCTGGTCCAGCTGGTTTTGAGAGATGTCTACCTGCTTCTGCGCCACCTTTACCAGTTCTTTATTCACCACCAGCTGCAGGAAGATATTGGTTACGTTCAGCACGGTATTATTGACCGCGGCAGAGAGATCAAAGCTGGTAGCCTGCAGGTCGTACTTGTTCTTCTCGATATTGTGTATCTGCTGCAGGCCGGTCCACAGGTTCAGGTTGCCTTGCAGGTTAGGGGAGAAGGACTGCGAGTTTTGCTTTACGTAGTTATAAGTGGTCGGGTTGATCGAGTTGCCAAAGTTAAAGTTATAGCTGGCATTGGCTGAGATGGTGGGCATCAGGGCCAGCTTGCTCTGCAGGTAGTTGTTCTGGCTCATGCGCTTGTAGAGGTCTGCCTGCAGTACAGAGATATTATTCTCAGAGGCATAGTGCAGGCACTCCTCCAGCGTCCAGAGGGTCCGCGTAGGTGCCGCCTGCTGAGCATAGCTCAGGAGCACAGGCATACACAAAATGAACAGGGCGAGTAAACGTTTCAACGCTGAAAAATTTTTGGAGTCAAAAGTAATGATTTTAACAACGAATACCCGCCGATAATATTGGACGCCTCACCGCTATAGTTGCTCTGCATGACATCTTTCATATGAGTAAAAGATAATATTATAGCCCGATGTATGGAAATGAGCAGGATTATTGTTTCATTACAAAAAAACCGCCGCATGTCAGATTGGTCCAGTACGCCTAGTAATTTTTTCACACGCACTATTGTCCCGCTTTTTCTCGTACTCCTCACGCCACCTGCCGCCATGCTGCTCTGGCATACGCTGGCAGAGCTGGATGGCTCGGCCTCTGCCCTCATCAATGAACTTACCGGCAAGGGATTTATCCGGGTGATAAGCGAGGTATGGCTGTCGCGCTTCTTTGGCAGCAGGATAGCCTGGGAGATGATAGGCCTCTTTGCGGCGCTGCAGGCCGTCATGCTGTGGGTGCTGCCCGGCCGCAGGTACTATGGTACCGTCACACCCAAAGGCAACCAACCTGAGTACAAGGACAATGGCCTGCTCTCATATGTCCTTACTTTCGTGCTGTTCTTTTTCTGCTCATCATACCTTCACCTTTTTTCTCCGGCTATCATCTACACGCACATGGGTGACCTGCTCGGCGCGCTCAACTTTGGTGCGCTGGTTTTTTGCCTGTTCCTTTATTTCAAGGGCCGCTATTTCCCGTCTTCCTCAGATCATTCCACTACGGGCAATTTCATCTTTGACTACTACTGGGGCACGGAGCTCTTTCCGGTCATAGCCGGCATCAATGTCAAGCAGTTTACCAACTGTCGCTTTGGCATGACTGGCTGGGCACTGGCGGTGGTGTCTTTTGCCTATGCACAGCGGGAGATATACGGGGTAGCAGATCCCGGTATCATCGTGTCTGCTGCATTGATATTCATCTACCTCTTCAAGTTCTTCATCTGGGAGAGTGGCTATATGAAGTCTATGGATATACAGGTAGACCGCGCCGGCTTTATGATCTGCTGGGGCTGCCTGGTGTGGGTGCCAGCGGTATACACCTCTCCGGTCATGTATATGGTGCGCCATCCTCAGGGCATAAGCTACCTCGTGGCAGGCCTGATATTCGTGGCAGGCTTCATCTCTATCTGGGTCAACTACTGGGCCGACCATCAGCGCCAGTCCGTGCGCAGCACCGGAGGCGATACCACTATCTGGGGCCACGCACCTGTACTGATACACGCCGAGTATAAGACGGAGAGCGGCGAGACTCGTAGCAATATCCTTCTGGCCTCAGGCTTCTGGGGAGTGAGCAGGCACTTCCACTATGTGCCGGAGATCCTGTCTGCTTTTTTCTGGAGCTGCGCTGCGGGTTTTGATTCGTTCCTGCCATATTTCTACGTTACCTTCCTCATCGTGCTGCTCACGCATCGCGCCTATCGCGATGATATGAAGTGCCGCAACAAGTATGGAGCATACTGGGCGCGCTACTGCGAGCTGGTGCCCTACAAGATCATCCCCTGGGTGATATAGGCCCGTATTTTTCCTTAGTCTGAGTGCGCTTTTCCCCAAGAAATGTAAAATAACCGCCACTGTACATACTAAAAGGGTATGCGCGCAGCGTTACATTTTCAGTTGGCACGGATTTTACATTACGGGAATCAGGATGGCCTGTTAAACCCCCATCCATCAGCTATATGAATCTCAACTATAGTGCGACGACAGAGCAGCTCACAGAGCTGATACAGATGGCCCAACATACCAGCACGCACCACCTGGTCATAGATTTTGACGGCGAGGTAGTGATAGACCCGGAGGTCCACTTCCCTGATGTGGCGTTGGAGAGGTACAAATTCAGCACCAGCATCATGGATGCCAGCCTTCGCAACGAGCAGACAGCCCAGGCGCTCTATGCAGCCCTCTATGTGATCTATGAATCTCTGGAGGACCCTAAGCTCCCGGCCTATGTGACCAGAGACGATGATATGGGTATGGCGGCATAAAACAGGCTACAACTACTCTATATAAATGTCAGCAAGCGGGTGCTATCACCCATGGCGCTGAGAGAACCCCGGTCATCTCGATCGGGGTTCTTTTTTTTGAAGAAGAAGTAGTGATAGTGCTCGATGGCTGTTACCCTCTCCTATCTTAGGAGAGGGCAGGGTGAGGTAAGGCGTCGAGCTGGTGGCCGTTAAAGTCTCCCTTCAGGGAGATTTAGAGGGTCGCTCGCTACCACCCAAATCCTTTTTCTATGCGCCTGAGCTGTGCCTCATGATGGCGAAAGTGCATATTGCAGAGGCTGATCCATTCGGCAGTATTGAGGTATCCCAAGAAGGGGTGCCGCGCCCTGACAGCAGGGTCCGCCTGCGGTATGCGGTGGATGTAGTCAGTGGCCAGGCCCCTTATCTCCAGCAGCCGGGAGCGCAGCTGGTCCATGCTCTCGGGTATCCTCGGCTCCACAGCTACCTGATCAGGCATCCGCACGCGCACTGTCGGCATCTTGCCTATCGTAAAAACAAGCAGCCCCTTCCAGTTTTTGCCTTTGTCTTTGACAGTGCCCTCGCCGGCCGTCAGGCACAGATCCGCCTTTTTAAAGAAAAACCCCTTGGCGCTCATCCACAGATGTACATACACCTGGCCTATAGACCAGGAGCCGGGTGCCGGCTGCTGAGTGATCTGCTCATACGTGTAGCGGTCCAGCCTTTTGATATACTCATCTATCACCCGGTGGGTCTTGTGCTCCAGTGCTGCGGTGTCCATGTAGCGGGGTTTACTGACAAGATAGATAAAGCCCGCGCAAAATAAAAAAGTGCCCGCGGACGGTGCACTCCAGTGTGAACAAAATATAGTGGGGGATTACTGATCAGCAGTAGCAGGTGCCAGAGGATCTACCGCGTGTATGCCGCTGGCAGTAGCAGCGTACATATTGCTGTTATCCTTGTACACTTCACCTTTGTAGGCTATAGATGGCTCGATGATCACCTCTTTATTACCCTTGGTCATAGACTTGATGGTCTTAGAGAGGTTTTTGATATCTGCCGGGTCATTGATGCGGATGTGATTATCAGTATTGCAGCCGGAGC
>JAFDYP010000012.1 GCA_018267355.1 Bacteroidota bacterium | reverse complement strand
TCACTTTCTACACGGGCTGCGCTATCTTGGGCTTATGAAAACTATTTATGTGCTTCTACTCTTATGCTGTGTTTGTACACAATCTGATGGGCAACCTCCTGATACACTGCAGGCCAGATACAGGCATCAGTATCAATTGATCGATTCCTTACGAAGTTTCATAAGTCATGATCTACAACTTTATGTACCGGAAGACTTTTATTATGACTGGCAGGAGACCGGATCTGACAGCATGTACTCGTTCTTATATGTGTCATTTGCAGATCACGTAGCCATAGACACTGCGCTGCATATCAACTCTTATTTCGCTACAGAAACTCAGGCCCGTGCAGCGGCCGCAGATCTGACAAAGCGTGGCTATCATACCATGATATACAAGACTGTCGGCATGTCCAGCACCTTACTAAACAGAAAACTACTGTCGTATCCGGATGAGGCGATCGCTTTTATACTATTCCATGAGGTCATTCATCGGAATATGCTCCATCTCGGTCACCCCATAGCATATCGATTTGAAGAATCTCTCGCCGATGCGGTGGCGAATTATGCCTGTGTGCGGTTTGCCCGGCACACGCACCTGCTGGACACCACCGCTGCCTGCATACAGCAGGATGTTTTTGAAAAGGCCTACCAATATATAAATGCACAGCGGAAAATATTGGATCGCAAATCGATAGCGGCCCGAAGGAAGATCTATATCCGATGCACAACCATCATTCAGCAGATCGCTCAGCCAGGCAACCAATTTCAAAAGGACAGAATGAACTATCCTGTCAATAATGCCTACTTCCTACGTATGCAGGACTACGCCAGCCATTACTTTACTATAAGGCAGATGATCGGATATAGTTTTGACCTGTCCCGCGCTATAGCAGCTATCCGGGCTATGCCCCAGGCGGCTGTTTCAAAGTAAATACCGCATTCCTACCGGATACGTTTGGTCAGTATCGAGTCCAGTGCATCTGCCACGATATGGCTCAGGCTGTCAGCCCCCGGGCTGTAGCAGTGTACATCATCATAAAAATATTTTAGTGTCCGCGGCATCATAGGTGCGGCATCTATCAGCGGGATATGCTGTGCTGCTGCCAGTCGCCGCTCCTCATAGAGGAAGGTATCCATAGCCGCCCGCATAGAGGCGAGATCAGGATACTCCAGCGTGCGCCAGCCCGTGCGCCTGTTGCACAGCAGCTGCCCAAACCAGCAGAGCCGACGCTCCTCAGCATTCATCACAGGCTTGTAGAGATTGGGCTGTGTGACCAGGTAGCATGCTGCACTGTCTGCTGCCACATAGCGTGCCAGTGCCGAGAGGTGGCGGATATACGGCCCTACGCTACGCCACTCATACGGATGGTAGGTCACGGACCGCTGCTGCATCAGTAGCAGTGGCAGGTCTCCCCAGTGGCTGTGCGTGAGCAGGTGTCGCTCCATGGTAGGCGGCTCTGCGCCATTGTAGGCAGGACCATAGAAGTGGGCATACTCATCATTATACGCGCCTACTGCGAAACCCCTCGGGCTCCAGGAGCGGTACATGTCATTGATAGCCTCCATGCACACCACTATATCGGGCTGGTAGTAGCGGCCCTCGGTAGTGTAGAGTGTCAGTATGTGCTTACTGGTGTACCAGTCCATACCGAGATTGATCACCCGTACTCGCAGCTGCGGGTAGCGGGCCTGCAGGCGCTGCTGCAGCCGGTAGGGATAGCGCAGCGTATCGGCCAGGGAGAGGCCCGCCGTGGTGCTGCCCCCGAGGCAGAGGATACGCACCTCATTGCTGTCTTTGTGCGGCAGCACATAGCGGTGCGGCGGCATCTGCAGATAGGGGTCAAAGGGATGGTGCTGCGTGAGGTAGTAGCCCGCCCGCACCATATCCAGCAGGACCACCATGACCAGCAGCGTGTAGGCATGCCTGCGTATCCATGACGGCCAGGTGCGCTCCGGCCACCAGGTGGTAGCGAGGTCTATAGCACACAGTACGAGCAGCACGAGTGCAAATGCCACATACTCTGCTGCCGTGACCGACGGGAAGCCCTGCCGGCACACCACCACCAGCACCCAGACGCCGATCCATGCGGCTACTCTCAGGTATCGCTTCATCATATGCATAAAGATAGGATTTCACGGCACTTGGGTAGAGAGGGGCAGACGGAGATGCGGCTCTACAGCAAAAGTCAGCACTACTTTGCCGAAATCCGAAATCGCACATCCGAAATCACCCCATCTTGTCAGTTTGCCGCATCAGCGGGATTATTTCTCTGCCATTCTTTCCGATTGGCATGGGTGGGACAGGTTTTTGATGTCTCAGCCGTCTAAACCGATTGCGAAAGTCACAGGGTCCGCTACACTCAGGCCGCCTTTAGGCGTTTGAGGGCAAAATCCTATCTTAGCGCACCTTTTTGGAAATAACATTTTATACCCATATACATGGCAAACTTTTTAGAGAAACTCTTCGGGTCCATCTTTGGCAATAAGAATGACCGCGAGCGCAAGGCCCTCCAGCCACTCGTAGATGAGATCAACGCAGAGTATGACAAACTGAAATCCCTCACGACAGACCAGCTCCGTGCCAAAACGGCTGAGTTTAAGGCCCGCATAGCCGAGTACCTGAGCGATATAGACACAGAGATAGCCGGCCTCGTAGAGCGCGCCAATGCACAGGAAGACCTGCATGAGAAGGAGAATATCTTCAAGCAGGTAGACGAGCAGAAGAAGCATCGCGACAAGATGATAGAAGAGGTGCTGCAGGAGCTGCTGCCACAGGCCTTTGCCGTGGTCAAGGAGGCTGCCTTCCGCTTTACCAATAATCCGCGCCTGGAGGCCACTGCCACGCAGCTGGACCGCGACCTGGCCGTGACCAATAAGGCCATAGAGATAGAGGGCGACAAGGTCTACTACAAGAATGAATGGCTCGCTGCCGGCGTACCGGTCAAGTGGAACATGGTACACTACGATGTGCAGCTCATAGGCGGTATCGTACTGCACCAGGGCAAGATAGCCGAGATGGCTACAGGTGAGGGCAAGACCCTCGTGGCTACCCTGCCTGCCTACCTCAATGCACTGGCCGGCGAGGGCGTACACATCGTGACGGTCAATGACTACCTGGCCCGCCGTGACTCTGAGTGGAATGGCCCGCTGTTCAACTTCCTCGGTATCCGCGTAGACTGCATAGACAAATATGAGCCGCACTCCGATGGCCGTATCAATGCCTACCGCGCAGATATCACCTACGGTACCAACAATGAATTTGGCTTTGACTACCTGCGTGACAATATGGTGCGCAATCCTGACGAGCTGGTACAGCGCAAGCACCACTTTGCCATGGTAGATGAGGTAGACTCCGTACTGGTAGACGATGCGCGTACACCGCTCATCATCTCCGGCCAGATAGATAGCTCTGACGAGCGCGAGTTTTATGATCTGAAGCCGCGTATCAATAAGCTGGTAGAGACACAAAAGCGTGTCTGCAACAACTTCCTGACCGATGCCAAGCGCCTGATCAAGGAGGGCAAGACGGGATATAAAGAGGGCGAGGGCGGCCTGGCACTCTTCCGTGCGCAGCGCGGCTATCCCAAGAATACAGCGCTGATCAAGTTTCTCAGTGAGCCGGGTGTGACCCAGATCATGCGTGAGACGGAGAACTACTACCTCGGCGAGCAGCAGCGCAATATGCCTAATGTAGACAAGGAGCTGTACTTTACCATAGATGAAAAGAACAACAGCGTAGACCTGACCGACAAGGGTATCGAGCTGATCACCGGTGCCGGTGAGGACCCGCACTTCTTTGTGATACCAGAGGTGGGCAGCGTGATAGCCGATCTGGAGAAGTCAAACCTCTCACCAGAGGAAAAGCTCCAGCAGAAGGACGCCCTGATGCAGGACTTTGCTATCAAGAGCGAGCGTATCCACTCCGTATCGCAGCTGCTCAAGGCGTACACGCTCTTTGATAAAGACGTAGAGTACGTAGTGATAGACGGCAAGGTAAAGATCGTAGATGAAAACACCGGCCGTATCATGGAGGGCCGCCGCTACTCTGACGGTCTCCACCAGGCCATAGAGGCCAAAGAAAATGTGAAGGTAGAGGCCGCATCACAAACGATGGCCACTATCACGCTGCAAAACTACTTCCGTATGTATCACAAGCTCTGCGGTATGACCGGTACTGCCGAGACAGAAGCGCAAGAGCTCTGGGATATCTACAAGCTGGAGGTATCCAGCATCCCGACCAATAGGCCCATCTCCCGCGATGACCGCGAGGATCTGGTGTACAAGACACGTAAGGAGAAATTTAACGCGATCATAGACGAGATCACCAGGCTGACCTCAGAGGGCCGCCCTGTGCTGGTAGGTACTACCAATGTGGAGGTCTCTGAGCTCCTGGGCCGTATGCTCACCATGCGCAAGATCAAGCACAATGTACTCAACGCCAAGCAACACCAGCGCGAGGCAGAGATCGTGGCAGAGGCAGGCCATGCCGGCAGCGTGACCATCGCTACCAACATGGCAGGCCGTGGTACGGATATCAAGCTGGACGACCAGGCCAAGGCCGCAGGTGGCCTCGCCATCATCGGCTCTGAGCGCCATGACTCGCGCCGTGTAGACCGCCAGCTCCGTGGCCGTGCAGGCCGTCAGGGTGACCCGGGTTCATCGCAGTTTTATGTATCACTGGAGGATGAACTCATGCGCCTCTTTGGCTCCGAGCGTATCTCCAAGGTCATGGACCGTTTTGGCTACGAGGAGGGCGAGGTGATACAGCACAGCATGATCACCAAGTCTATCGAGCGCGCGCAGAAGAAGGTAGAGGAAAATAACTTTGGTATCCGTAAGCGCCTGCTGGAGTATGATGACGTGATGAATAAGCAGCGCCAGGTAGTATATACCAAGCGCAAGCATGCACTATTCGGAGAAAGGCTCGCCCTCGACATACAAAACTCCTTCTACGACCTCGCAGACGAGCTGGTAAATACCTATCTGGAGTCAAAGGATTTTGAGAACTTCAAACTGGAGGTGATCCGCTATTTCTCTGTAGATACGACTATCACCGATAGCGAATTTGCCGCAGGCCGTGCAGAAGTACTGACAGAGAAGCTCTTCCACGAGGTAATGGAAGCCTACGAGCGCAAGAAGCACTTCATCCTCTCCAATGCACTGCCAGTACTCACCGGCCTCTACATGGAGCGTGGCGAGCAGATCAGCAGCGTAGCGATACCATTCACAGATACCCGCCGTGGCATCAATATCTACGTACCGCTGGAGCATATCGTGAAGACTGAAGGCCGCGACCTGATGACCTACTTTGAGAAAGGCGTCTCTCTCGCCCTGATAGACGATGCGTGGAAGGACCACCTGCGCCAGATGGACGACCTGAAGCAGGAAGTACAGACAGCCGGCTACGAGCAGAAAGACCCGCTGGTGATCTACAAGATCGAGTCATTCAACCTCTTCAAGACCCTCATCAGCAATATCAATAAGGAGATCGCTTCGTTCCTCTTCAAGGGTATGATACCGGTAGCTGATCCTAAGCAGCAGGTACGCGCCGCAGAGCAGGAGGAGACCGACTTTCGCAAGATGAAGGAAACCCGCAACGATGCTGCCCTCAATGCGCCGCAGCAATCTAACGGTCACATACCACAGGGCCAGCCGCAACAGGCAGAGGCGGTGCGCAAGCCGGAGCCTATCCGCGTAGGTGAGAAGATCGGACGCAACGATCCATGTCCATGCGGTAGCGGCAAGAAGTTTAAGAACTGCCACGGACGGGAAGAATGATCAATGTGCTGATTTGAAGATTTGAAAATGAATACATTTAGAGTCTTCAAACGCCGATCATGGATAGAAAATCATTTATCGTCAATACATCATTAGTAGCCGGGGGACTAGCAGTCAGCCCGGCTTCTCTTTTTGCGGCCGGTACCGGCTATGAGAGCCGCAGGCCTGCGGTGTCACAGAGAAAGTTTGTAAGCCCTGCGATAGAGGCCGAGATAGCACGGGTGAAAGCAGGCATCAGTGACCCTGAGCTTGCCTGGCTCTTTGAGAATTGCTTTCCCAATACACTCGATACCACTATCACGCATCACGGTGAGCTGAAGGGCAAGGCAGATACCTTTGTCATCACCGGAGATATAGATGCCATGTGGCTGCGCGACTCCTCGGCACAGATCTACCCCTATGTGCCTTATGTCAATGATGATCCTGCGCTCAAGAAACTCGTACAAGGTGTGATCAACCGGCATGCGCGGTCCGTACTGATAGACCCGTATGCCAATGCCTTTAACTATGACAATACGAAGCGCAGCGAATGGTACGGCGATAAGACCGACATGAAAATGGAGCTGCACGAGCGCAAGTGGGAGGTGGACTCGCTGTGCTATGTGATCCGCCTGGCCCACAGATATTTTGAAGTGACGAG